>NZ_BAABDO010000036.1:0-50388 GCF_039539665.1 Actinomadura keratinilytica | reverse complement strand
CTCGGCGCGGCGCTCGGGGCGGCGGTAGGCGCGGCGGCGTTCGACGGCGGCGAACGCGCACCGGACCCGCGCGAGGCGGTGCGCCTGGAGGTGGCCCCCGCGGACGGCAGCGCGCTGATCCGGCCGGACAGCCCGATCGACGTGCGGGCCCGCAACGGCACCATCGAGAACGTCACGGTGACGACGAAGGGCACCCGCGTGGAGGGCGGCCTGAACCGCGAGCGCGACCGCTGGCGGTCCCGCTGGGCGCTCGACCCGGACACCCACTACACCGTCGTCGCCACCGCCCTCGGCCGCGACGGCAGGACGCGCACTGTCACCAGCGTCTTCGGCACCGCCCGGCCCGACCGGACCCTGGAGGCGGCCCTCACCGCGCCCGACCACGGGGAGACCGTGGGCGTCGGCATGCCCATCGTGCTGCGCTTCGCGCAGGAGGTGACCGACCGCGCCGCCGTGGAGCGCGCGCTGGAGCTGTTCTCCTCCAGGCCGGTGGAGGGCGCCTGGCACTGGTTCGACGGGCAGAACCTGGTGTTCCGCACCCGCAACTACTGGCCCGCCCAGACCGACGTGAGGTTCCGGGCGCACCTGAGCGGCGTGCACGCCGGCGGCGGGCTGTACGGCACCAGGAACTTCGACGTGCGCTTCCGCGTCGGCGACCAGCACATCATCAGGGCCGACGAGGACCGCCACACGATGTGGGTGACGCACAACGGCCGCCTGGTCCGCACCATCCCCATCAGCATGGGCCGCGGCGGCATCGAGAAGTACACCACCACCAACGGCGTCCACCTGACCATGGAGAAGGGCAACCCGGTCATCATGGACTCGGCCACGGTGGGCTGCGGACCGGGATGCCCCGACTACTACCGCCAGATCGTCTACTACGCCGTACGTATTTCCAACAGCGGCGAGTACGTGCACAGCGCCCCCTGGTCCGTGGGCTCGCAGGGGTCGGCGAACGTCAGCCACGGGTGCGTCAACGCCAGCCCGGAGAACGCGCGCTGGTTCTACGACTTCGTCTACCGGGGCGACCCGCTGACGGTGACGGGCAGCTCGCGCGAGCTGGAGCCCGACAACGGCTGGGGGTACTGGCAGATGAAGTGGGACGACTGGGTGAAGGGCAGTGCGCTGAACCGGTCGCTGCTGGTGGGGCCTAACGGCAGCACCCCCGTGCGGACCGCCGTGCAGGCGCCCAGCCAGGCCGGCCCCCGCTCGTCCCCGGGCGCGCACGAGGGCCGCGGGACCGCTACCGACGATTGAGCGGGGGAGGCTCGGTCACACCGTGCATGCGCGCCCAGTCGCGGGCCATGGCGATGCGCTGCGGGCCGGCCGGGTGCGTCCGCCACAGCACGTACTCCACCGGGTCGGGGCGCAGGTCGGAGATGTTGCGCACCGACAGCTCCCGCTGCATCGACACGAACGTGGCCGGGTCGCGGGTCAGGTCGAGGGAGTGCGCGTCGGCGCGGGCCTCGACGTGCCTGCTGACGAGGTTCTGCACGGGGGCGCCGACCTGGGTGGCCACCGTCACCAGGGCCAGCACGAGCGCGGCCGAACGGGCGTCCGCCAGGCCGCTGGCGTCCACTCCCGCGCGTCTGCGCAGCCGGGGCGAGGTCAGCAGCACGTACAGCAGGCAGATCCCCCCGGAGACGGCCAGCGCCCCGATGAGCGTGCCGTGGAGCACGTCGTCGTTGTCGGCGTGCCCCAGCTCGTGCGCCACGATCGAGGCGACCTGCTCGGGCGGGGCGCTCTTCAGCAGGGTGTCGTAGACGACGATGCGCCGCGTGGACCCGAACCCCGAGACGTAGGCGTTGAGCGCGGTGGTGCGCCGTGACGCGTCGGCGACCAGCACGTCCGTCACCGGGACGCCGTCGCGTTCGGCCATCGCCAGCAGCTCGCTGCGCAGCGGGCCGGCGGGCAGCGAGTGGAACCTGTTGAACAGCGGTTCGACCGCCACCGGGTACACGAACGACGCGCCGACGACCAGCAGGAACCCGCCCGCCGCGGCCCCGGTCCACCACCAGCGGGGGAAGCGCCGCATCAGCAGGTACAGCAGCGCCAGCGCCACCGTCCAGATCACCCAGGTGACGCCCAGCGACTTGAGCTGGTCGGTCAGCCACGACGGCCACGACTGGGTGGACAGCCCGTAGCGGTGCAGCACCGACTCGCTCCAGGCGTCGAACGGCAGTCCGGCCAGCCGCACGGCCGCGGTGAGCGCCAGCGCCGCCGCGGCCGTGCGCAGCGGCCACCACGGCGCCCGCGCCGTCGCCCGGTCCAGCAGCCGCGCGCCCAGCGGCGTCAGCCCCAGGACGAGCACGAGGGCGAGGCCGACGAGCAGCCCCGCGTACGCGGGCGGGGCCAGGGCCGCGTCGAACGCCCGGGACCGTTCGATCTCGGCGGGGGTGAAGTCGAGGGCCGGGTCGGGGGCGGTGTGCCCGCCGGGGACGCGTCCGGGCAGCGGGTTCCACGGCGTGGTGACCGCCAGCACGACGCCCACGGCCGCGAACAGCGCCACCGACGCGATGGCCGCCGCGGTCCGCGGCCTGGTGCGCCCCCGGTCGGCCTGCGCCGTCCGGGGCCGAGGGTCCTCCGCCCGGTCCGCCCGCGCCGGAGCGTCCGCCGTGTTCTCGCCGCGTTCGCCGCTCACTGCCTCGCCTCCGCACACGCCGTCCCGCCGTCCGGCCCGTCTCGCCGCCCGCCCGGTGCCGCCGGCCCTGCCCCGTCGCCCGGTCTCGTCGCCCGGTTCCGTACCGTCAGCCCAGCTCCTCGCGGAGGTAGTCGCGCCACAGCGCGGTGAGGCGGTCCCGGTCGACGCCCAGTGTCTCGCGCAGCGCGGTGTCCTCCGGCATGCGGCCGGCGGCCCGGTAGAGCCGGACCAGCGTGGCCTCACCGTACCGCTCGGCGATCATCCGGCACGCCAGCCACGCCTCCTGGTAGGACTGCGACAGCCGCGGCGAGGAGCCGTCGAAGTCGGCGCGGCCGGGCAGCCCGTCGGGCAGCCGCCCGGCGGCGACGTCGGCGCGCAGCTCGCGGGCCGCCGACCGGACGCTCACGTCGGCCCGCAGGTAGCCGACGTAGTCGGCCAGGCCCTCGATCAGCCACAGCGGGGTGCGGCCGTCGCGGGCGCCGCCGGTGGCCACGTGGGTCAGCTCGTGCGTCAGCACGACGTCGCGGCCCAGCTCGTTCAGGCGGGCGAAGGCGGCGGGGGACACGACCACGCGGTCGGCGCCGGGCCCCTCGGCGGTGGGCGCCACGGTCGCGACGGCGGCGATCCGGTCGAGGTCCTGCGACGGCCCGGCCAGCGCGGAGGCCAGCCGGGCGTCCGCGGGCACCAGCGCGACGGTGCGCCGCCGGCCGCGGCCCGCCCCGTCGCCGCCGGTGCCCACGACGCCGGAGACGACGGGCACGGCCGCGTCCAGGCGGCGCGCGATCTCCCGCAGGCGCGGCCCGTCGCCCACCACGAGGGTGTGGTCGCCCCGCACGACGGTGAGCGCGCCGCCGTCGAAGATGTCGCCGTCGTCGGCCAGGCCGCGCGCGGAACCGTCGCCCACGATCGTCCAGGAGCCCGCACGCGGCGCGAACGTCAGGTACCGGGTGCGGACGACGGGGGCGTCGTCGAAGCCGCGCAGACGGTAGCTCAGCCGCACGCGGGCCACGGCGGAGCCGGGTTCGAGGCGGTCGAGCGTCTCGCTCCACGACGCCAGCGGGAGCCGGAGCAGGTTGTCGAACAGGCGGCCCTGGGCGTCGCGGTACGCGGCCGGGGCGGTGGCGACCGTGGCCATGAAGGCGGTGCGGTCGCGTTCGCGTACGGCGCGCGTCCGGTTGGCCAGGACGGCCGCGACCGCGCGCCCGTCGGGTACGGCGGTGGGCGTTGCGGAGACCGTGGTGCGGGCGGGCGCGTCGGGCCCGGCGGCGGTCAGGCCGAGTTCCGCCAGGAGGCATCCCGCCAAGGCGGCGGCAGCGGCGATGACGGCGGCGCGGCGCGAGACCCGGCGGGGCGATGGCCCGTCGCTCTCGGGGCGGCCGTCGTCGTCCTTCATGCGCGCGATCCTATGCGGGGGTGCCGCGCACGCGGGGGGACCCGGGCGCAGGACGAAGCGGCGTGGCCGCCCGTCGGGGACGGCCACGCCGCACAAGAGACTGAGGTTCGGTCCGTCATGGACCCGGCAAGATGCAGACCGCCGGAATACCGGGACGGCGGTCGCTGCTGTCGAGGAGAGTTCTCAGGTGGCGCTCACTCCTTCCAGACGCCTACCGGGTTAGCTGACGGGTTCGGTCGTGGAAGTCGACCTACGGCGCGCATCCCCTCGCTTTCCGGGGGCGGGGAACGGGCGCCGATTCACCCCGGAGCCGGCCACGGCCCGTGGGACGGGCCCGCGGGCGCCGGCTCGGTGGGTCCCCGGCTCCACCCCTGGCGCAGGGGCGGACTCGGCGGTCAAGCGGCGATGAACTTGTTCGGGACTTGCGATGTGGACGGCCCCCGGGGGCGGGATCCGTCCGGCCGGGCCCGTGCGGGCCTCCGTGGCGCGCTACCGGCGCCATGCACACCGGGGCGTGCGCACGTACGGCCTGGGACCGGCGAGCGGGGGACGGCATCTGGCGGATGCCGCGGAGGAGAGACGCGGCACGGTGTGCCGCTGCGGGGGCGCGGCACCTGGCGGGTGCCGCAGGCGACGTCTCGACGTCGGTGCCGGTACGGCGCCTGGCTGGCGTCGTAAGCGGTCACAAAGTACCAAAGAGCAACGGATAGGCAAATACCCGACAAAAAGATCTACGGTCCAGGTCGGAGCGCGTCCGACCTGGACCGTAGCCGGGAGAACGGGGCGGGACGAGGGGCGCGGGCCGTCAGACCCGCCCGGCGCCGTAGAAGTTCGTCCGGTAGTAGCCCGAGGTGATCGAAACGATCTCCACGTTCTTCCCGGTGCGCGGCGCGTGGATCATGTTGCCGCCGCCGATGTACAGCCCCACGTGCCCGAGGTTGTTGAAGAACACCAGGTCGCCGGGCTGCAGCGCGTCGAACGACACGCGGCGGGTGGCGGCGTACTGGCTGTTGGTGACGCGCGGCAGGTTCACCCCGGCGGCGCCCCAGGCCCGCATCGTCAGCCCCGAGCAGTCGTAGGAGTTGGGCCCCTCGGCGCCGTACTGGTACGGCTTGCCGAGCTGCGCGTAGGCGAACTGGATCGCCGTGCGCGCCGACCCGCTGGCCGGGCCGTTGTAGGTGGCCCCGCTGCCCGTGCCGGGCTTGTCGGCGGTCTCGCCCAGCTTGGCCAGCAGCTTCTTCTGCGCCGCGATCGACTTTTCGACCTCGGCCTTCTTCTGCTTCAGCTCCTTGGCCTTCTTGACGACCTCGTCGTAGGCCGCCTGGGCCTGCGCCTGCTCCCGGCGCAGCCGCTGCGTCGAGGCCAGGAACTGGTCCAGCTCCGAGCTGCGGTTGCGGGACAGGTGCGAGATGACCGCGGACTGGTCGAGGATCTTCTGCGGGTCGTCCGCCGCGGCGAACCCGACGACGCCGCCGGTGTCGCCGTTCTTGTACGCGGCGGCCGCCATCTCGGCGATCTTCTGGCGCAGCTCGTTGAAGGTCTTCTGCTCGTCCGCGCCGGCCTTCTTGGTCGCCTTCAGCTTGCGCTTGGCGATCTTGAGCTCTTCGCCGACCTGGTTGTACTTCTCGACCAGCTGCTCGACCTGCTCGTTGAGCTTGGTGAGCTTCTTACGGGCTTCGGCCGCGCTCGGCGTCGGCTCGGCGTGCGCCGCCGCCATGGGCACCGTCAGGGACGCCGCCACGGTGAGGCAGGCGGTCGCCACCAGGCGCCGGGGGGCGAGCCGCCCCCCGAAGAGGTTCCGTGGGCCTCGCGAGTCCGCCGCGGGAGCCCCGGTCATATGACTGGTCACGGTCGGTTATGCCCCTCTCGTCCATGACATCAGCCGACGACACTAGCGAGGGGGCACACCCGTCACAACCGATTCGTCACTACTTGCACTGCATATTCGGCACAACGTCGCGTTGCGTCACAGCATGATCGCCGCACGTTCAGGAGCGGCCCAGGCGGCGCAGCAGCAGGGTGGACGGAGCCGGCCGGGCCCCCGCCCGGCGGGCCGCGTCGGCCACCTCCCGGTCCGACGACACCACCACGATCGCCCGGCCCGACGGCTCGGCCCGCACCAGCTCGCCGATCAGCTCGTCGGCGGTCTGCCCGGGACGGCTGAACAGCACCCGCACCCCGCGCGGCGGGTTGATCGCCACCGGGACGTCCAGCGCGGCGCCGTCGAACACGCACGTCACCTCGGCGCGGGTCTGCGCCGCCAGGCCGCCCAGCCCCGACAGCAGCCGGACCCGCTGGTCCGACAGCGGCAGCTCCCCGTAGCCGGTCTTGGTGACGTTGTAGCCGTCCACCAGCAGATGCACCTGCGGCAGCGTCAGCAGCCGGTCCAGCAGCTGCGGATCGTCGTCCGACAGCGACCGGCCGGGCAGCGCCCGCAGCGCCTGCCGGTCCGGCGCCACCCCGCCCACCGCGTCGGCCGGGCGGCCGATCGTCGATGGCAGCGCCAGCTCCCGCCGCACCCCCTGCGCGGCGTCCACCAGCGCGTCCAGCAGGATGCGCAGCCGCACGTCGTCGATGTTGCGGCCCTCCCGGGCGGCGCGGCGGGCCGCCTCGGCGTTGGCCTCGGCCTGCTCCAGCCGCACGCGCAGCCGCCGCACCTCCTTGGCGTCGGCCGCCGCCGACTCCAGCGCCGCCGCCGCCCGCCGCTCGGCCGCGGCCACCGCCGCCTCGGCCTCCTCGCGCACCGTGCGCGCCTTGGTGCGGGCCTCGTGCAGCTTGCGCCGCAGATCGGCGATCTCGGCCTTGGCCTCGCGCAGCTCGGCGCGCAGCTTGTCCGCCTCGGCCGCACGCGACTCGCGCAGCGCCGCCAGGTCCTCGCGCAGCGCCGCGACACGGCGCTCGGCCGCGGCCTCCTCCGAGGCGGTGGCGGACCGCACCAGTTCCTCGCGCGCCGCCTCCAGCAGCCGCGTCCAGCCGTCCGGCCGCAGCAGGTACGCCAGCGCCGCCACCCGCGCCGGATCGGCGGCGGGCGGCACCCGCCCGGCCTCCAGCGCCTCGGCCAGCTCGGCCTGCCCGGCGCGCAGCGGCTCGGCGACGCGGCGCCGGAACGCCTCGTCCTTCTCCAGCAGCGCCGCGATGTGCGGCGCGGCGAACTTGGCGCGCTTGCGCCGCTCGAACCGGGCGAACGGGCGCAGCGGAGCGGGCACCTCGTCGGGCGGAAGGGCGCCGATCAGCTCCGCGGCGGCCTCGACGACATGCTGCCGGACCGCCTCGGGGAGGGGACGGACGAGCCGCTCGTCCGGATCCGGGCCGCTGTCGATGGTCCTGCTCCTCCCAGGCCGAAATGACCCCCGGTGCGCATTCTGTTCCCGGGTGCCATGCACCTTAACCAGCGCGAACGCGTGATCCCCCGACCCCCTGCAGCCCCGAGGGCCGCAAGGCCCCCGGCAGGGGTTCGGCCGGTCCGCGCCCGCCCCCCGAGGGCACAGCGGCCGCACGGTGCGTTCCGGCATGTCCACACTAGCGGCACCGGCACTGTCGGTGGCGTCCTCTACGGTCACCGGCATGACTGCTGTGCCCCGCCAACGCGGTCCCGCCTCCGGCGGCGGACCCGCTCCGACCCACGGCGTCCAGGGCACCCTCGACGACCTCGGCACGCCCCTCGCCGAGGTCACCTTCGTCGTGGTCGACCTGGAGACCACCGGCGGCTCGCCCAAGGACTCGGCCATCACCGAGATCGGCGCGGTCAAGGTCCGCGGCGGCGAACCGCTGGGGGAGTTCGGCACCCTCGTCGACCCCGGCGGCCCCATCCCGCCGTTCATCACCGCGCTCACCGGCATCACCCAGGCCATGGTCACCGCCGCCCCCCGCATCGAGGCGGTGCTCCCGGCGTTCCTGGAGTTCGCCCGGGGCGCCGTGCTGGTGGCGCACAACGCCGGGTTCGACGTCTCCTTCCTCAAGGCCGCCTGCAGCGCCCACGGCTACACCTGGCCCGCGTTCCCCGTCGTCGACACCGTCGACCTGGCCCGCCGCGTGCTCACCCGCGACGAGGTGCCCAACTGCAAGCTCGACACCCTGGCGCGGTTCTTCCGCACCGGCGCCGCGCCCCGCCACCGCGCGCTCGCCGACGCCCGCGCCACCGTCGACGTGCTGCACGGGCTCATCGAGCGGCTCGGCTCCCTCGGCGTGCACTCGCTGGAGGAGCTGCGCTCGTTCGCCAAGGCGCCCACCCCCGAGCAGCGCCGCAAACGCCACCTGGCCGCCGACGTGCCCAGCGCCCCCGGCGTCTACCTGTTCGAGGACGCCCGCGGCGAGGTGCTGTACGTCGGCAAGAGCGGCGACCTGCGCACGCGCGTGCGCAGCTACTTCACCGGCTCGGAGACCCGGCTGCGCGTGCGCGAGATGGTCGGCCTGGCCGAACGCGTCCGCACCGTCGTGTGCGCCACCGGCCTGGAGGCCGAGGTCCGCGAGCTGCGGCTCATCGCCGAGCACAAGCCCCGCTACAACCGCCGCTCCAAGTTCCCCGAGCGGTCGCTGTGGCTCAAGCTGACCGACGAGCCGTTCCCGCGGCTGTCGATCGTGCGCGAGTGCCGCGACGACGGCGCCGCCTACCTGGGGCCGATCGGGTCGCGGCGGCAGGCCGAGGAGGCCCGCGCCGCGCTGCACGAGGCCGTCCCGCTGCGCCAGTGCACCCAGCGGCTCACCCCCCGGATCATCGCCGCCGGACGGGCCCGCACCTGCGTGCTCGCCGACCTCGGCCGCTGCGGCGCCCCGTGCGAGGGCCGGCAGAGCGCCGACGACTACGCCCGCCACGCCGCCGCCGTCCGGGCGGTCATGGCGGGCGACGTGCGGCCCGTCGTCGCCGCGGCGCAGGCGCGCATCGACCGCCTCACCGCCGACCTGCGCTACGAGGAGGCGGCCGCCCAGCGCGACCGGCTCGCCGCGTTCGTCTGCGCCGCCGCACGCGGACAGCGCCTGGCCGCGCTCGCCCGCTGCGCCCAGCTGGTGGGCGCGCGCCCCGCGTTCGACGGCGGCTGGGAACTGGCCGTGGTGCGCTACGGCAGGCTCGCCGCGGCCGGGACGATCCCGCCGCACGCCCACCCCCGCCCGTACATCGACGCCCTCGTCGCCACCGCCGAGACCGTGTTCCCCGGGCCCGGCCCCGCGGGCGCCGCCAGCGCCGAGGAGATGGAGTGCGTGCTGCGCTGGCTCGACTCGCCCGGCGCGCGCCTCGCCGAGGTGCAGGGGGAGTGGAGCTGCCCCGTGCACGGCGCCGAAGGGCTGCGCCCCTGGATCGAGGCCGCCTACGTCAAGCCCGACCCCGAGGACCACGGGTCCCCGCGCCCTCTGCGCTGACGGGGCCGCGGCCCGCTAGGGTGACGGACTGACCCCGGCGCTCCACCGTCCCTTCAGCGTTCCGCCGTCCCCTCGGAAGGAAGCCTCCCGCGCATGGCCCTGCCGCTGTACGACAGCCAGCCGACCCGCAGGGTGCCCTGGGTCACCTACACGCTGGTGGCGGTGAACGTCGTCGTGTACCTGCTCACCCCCATGGCCAACTTCGCCACCTGGTACGGGGAGGGCCGGGCCCGCGAGTGCCGCGCCGCCGTGTTCGTGCTGGAGCACGGCGCCGTGCCCGAGGAGCTGACCACCGGGCGGCAGCTGCCGCCGCCCGACTCGATCGTCCGCCGCTGCGGCCCGGTGAACTACGACAAGACCCCGTGGGTGTCGGCGTTCACCTCGATGTTCCTGCACTCGGGGGCGCTGCACCTGATCGGCAACCTGGTCGCCCTGTTCGTCGTCGGGCAGGGCGTGGAGGACCGCCTCGGCCGCCGCCGGTACCTGCTCAGCTACCTGGCGTTCGGCCTGGTCGCGGTGTACGGGTACGCCTACACCTCCGCCGACACCGGCACGCCGCTCATCGGCGCGTCCGGGGCCATCGCCGGAGTGCTGGGCGCCTACCTGGTGCTCAACCCCCGCGGCCGCATCGTCAGCCTGGTCATGCCCGTGGTGATCCGCCTGCCGGTGTGGACGGTGCTGGGCTACTGGTTCATCATCCAGTGGCTGTCGACGGGCGACGACGACAGCAACGTCGCCTACGTCGCGCACATCTACGGCTTCGTGGCGGGCATGCTGTTCGCGCTGCTGGCCCGGCGCGCCGGCCCGGCCCGCAAGATCGCCGCGCTCAGCCGCGGGTAGAGTCGGGCGACGGGGTCGCACCCGAGACGCCGTACCGGACGCCGTACGGGTCGTCGTCAGAGCAGAGACCGGGCCAGAGGCTGGGGAGGTAGCGGTGGTCACCGCCATCGTGTTCGTCAAGACCGACGTGGCGCGCATCCACGAGGTGGCCGAGGCGGTCGCCGCACTGGACAACGTCAGCGAGGTCTACTCGGTGACCGGCGAGTACGACCTGATCGCGATGGTGCGGGTGCGCCGGCACGAGGAGCTGAACGACGTCATCCCGGGCCGCCTCAACAAGGTCCCCGGCATCCTCGACACCGAGACCCACATCGCCTTCCGCACCTACTCCCAGCACGACCTGGAGGCGGCCTTCTCCCTCGGCCTGCCCGACTCCGACTGAGCGGCGACGCGCCCGGGGCCGTCCTGCGCGGGCCCCGGGCGCGTCCACGCCGGGAAGGCCGCGTCAGCCCTTGAGGGACCGGGTGGTGGCGACCCAGCGGTCGAGAAGGGCGGAGGCGGCGCCGGAGTCGACGGCCTCGGCGGCGCGGCCCAGCGCCTCGCCCAGCGCCGCGGTCAGCCCGTCGGCGGCCGGGACGCCGTCGTAGGCCACCATCAGCGCCGCCGCGTTCAGCAGCACCATGTCGCGGACGGGGCCGCGCTCGCCGGCGAACACCGCGCGGGCCACCCCCGCGTTGTAGGCGGCGTCGGCGCCGCGCAGGTCCTCCGGCTTGGCCCGGGGGATGCCCAGCTCGGCCGGGTCGAAGGTGGTCTCGGTGGCCGCGCCGTCGCGCACCACCCACACCGTGGACGTGCCGGTGGTGGTCAGCTCGTCGAGCCCGTCGTCGCCGCGGAACACCAGCGACGAGCAGCCCCGCTCGGCGAACACGCCCGCGATGACGCCCGCCATGCGCGGGTGGAACACGCCCACCGCCTGGCAGGTGGGGCGGGCCGGGTTGGTCAGCGGCCCCAGGAAGTTGAACACCGTGGGGGTGCCCAGCTCGCGGCGCGGCTTGGCCACGTGCTTGAACGCCGGGTGGTACAGCGGCGCGAAGCAGAACGCGATGCCCAGCTCCTCGGCCACCCGGGCGTTGTGCCGGGGCGGCAGGTCGATGGCCACACCCAGCGCCTCCAGCAGGTCGGCCGCGCCGCACGACGACGAGGCCGCGCGGTTGCCGTGCTTGACCACCCGCACGCCCGCCGCGGCCGCCACCACCGCCGCCATCGTGGAGATGTTGACGGTGTGCGCGCGGTCGCCGCCGGTGCCGACCAGGTCGGCGATGCGGCCGGGCACCGTGATCTCGGTGGCGTGGGCCAGCATGCCCTCGGCCAGGCCGGCCACCTCCGCCACCGTCTCGCCCTTGGCGCGCATGGCCACCGCGAACCCGGCGATCTGCACGTCGGTCGCCTCCCCGGCCATGATCGTGTTCATGGCCCAGGCGGTCTCCTCGCTGGACAGCGACTCTCCGTCGAGCAGGGCGCCCAGCAGCGCCGGCCAGGTGGTGCGCGCATCCATGGTGCTCCCCCGAGGGGCGGGTCGGCCCGGCCCGCCCGGCCAGCGGCCGGACGGGGCGGGTTCAGGCGGTCGGTCGGGGCTCGTCGGCTAGACGGCCGGGAGGCGGTCGGCGGTGCGCTTGCGCACCAGGTCGGCCACCGCGCGGGCCACCGCCATCGGGTCCAGCGGCCGGCTCACCACGGCGTCGGCCCGCGACCAGGTCGCCAGCCAGCCGTCGTCGCGCCGGGCGATGACGGCGAGCACCGGCGGGCAGTCGTACACCTCGTCCTTGGCCTGCCGGCACACCCCGAGGCCCCCGGCGGGCTGCGCCTCGGCGTCGACCACCATGACGTCGATGTCGCCGCGGTCGAGCCGCTCCACCACGGCGGGCTGGGTGGCGATCTCCACGTACTCGACCTTGGGCAGGTCGGCGGCGGGCCGGCGGCCGATCGCCATCTTGATCTGGGCGCGGGTGTCGGCGTCGTCGCTGTAGACGAGAACCTTCACGGGGCTCTCCGGCGCGGTGCTCATGGCAGAGAAGGCTACCCGCTCCGCCCGCGCGGGAGCGAGGCGGCCGACCCGCCGCGCCCGCCCGCCGCCCCCGGCCCGTCCTCCGGCGCCCGGACGGGCTCCCGGCCCTGCGGGACGGGCCGCGCGCCGCGGGGGCGGCGGGCCGCCGAGCCGCCGTGTGAACACCGCGAAGAGCCGCTGATGGGGGGTCATGCACGGGTCGGCGGACAGGTGACGTAATAATGCTGCCCGTGGCAACAGCAACCGCGATAGAGACAACACCTCACGCTCGGGCGAACCGTCCCAACCTCGTCAGCGTGGGGACGATCGTCTGGCTGTCGTCCGAGCTGATGTTCTTCGCGGCTCTGTTCGCGATGTTCTTCACGATCCGCTCCGTGACGATCGGTCAGGAGGGCCACGACGCGTGGCCCGGCGCCCCCCTGGACCTTCCGCTGTCGACGTTCAACACCACGATCCTGGTGCTTTCGTCGGTGACCTGCCAGATGGGCGTGTTCAAGGCCGAGGCCGGCAAGGTCGGCCGCTCCGGTAGCCTGCTGAACGTGCGCGGCTGGGGTCTGCGCGAGTGGTACGTGCTGACCTTCCTGATGGGCGCGTACTTCGTGGCCGGCCAGTGCTTCGAGTACTACAACCTGGTCACCAAGGACGGCCTGACCCTGTCCTCCTCGGCGTACGGGTCGGTCTTCTACATGACCACGGGCTTCCACGGCCTGCACGTGACCGGCGGGCTGATCGCGTTCCTGTTCGTCCTGGGCCGCACCTACGCCGCGAAGCGGTGGACCCACGAGCAGGCGACGAGCGCGATCGTGGTGTCGTACTACTGGCACTTCGTCGACGTGGTGTGGATCGGCCTGTTCGGCGCGATCTATCTGCTCGACATCTGACCTTCCCAACCCTCGTACCGACGATCATGACCCGAACGGGGATTTCCGTGAAAAGGTTCACCGCATGGCGACGGCGCCCATGGGCGGGCTACGCCGTCGTCCTGGCGGCCCTGGCGGCGATCGGCGTCCTCTATGCCGGCTTCACGCCGCAGAACAACCGCGCCGAGGCGGCCGGCAACGCCCAGGCAGCCGAGGATCTGCAGAACGGCCGGCAGCTGTACAACAAGAACTGCGCCAGCTGCCACGGCCAGAACGGCGAGGGCACCAAGGACGCCGACGGCAAGGCGATCGCCCCCAGCCTGCTCGGGGTCGGTGCCGCCTCGGTCGACTTCCAGGTCAGCACGGGCCGGATGCCGGCGATGAACCCGGGCGCGCAGATGCCGCGGAAACGGCCGATCCCCGAGTTCGACGTCGACGTCAAGACCGACTACCACGAGCCGGAGAAGCGCGAGGCCGCCGAGAAGCGGAAGGCCCAGGCCGAGAAGAACCTGGCCGACCTGCGCGCCTACATCGCCTCGCTGGGCGGCGGCCCCTCGGTGCCGACCGCCGACCAGGTGGACCCGGCCAAGGGCAACGCGGCGGCCGGCGGCAAGCTGTTCCGCACCAACTGCGCCCAGTGCCACAACTTCGTGGGCTCGGGCGGCGCGCTGACCGGCGGCAAGTACGCCCCGCCGCTGGACACCAGCGACGTGACGCCGACGCAGATCTACGAGGCCATGCTGACCGGCCCGCAGGCGATGCCGGTGTTCAACGACACCACGCTGACGCCCGAGAACAAGCGGGACATCATCGCCTACCTGGTGCAGACGCGCGAGGAGCCCAACCCGGGCGGTAACGGCCTGGGCCGCGTCGGCCCGGTCTCCGAGGGCCTGGCGGGCTGGCTGATCGGACTCAGCCTGCTCGTCCTGGCGGCGATGTGGATCACCGCGAAGAAGCCGAAGAAGCTGAAGAAGTCATGAGCGAGAACAAGGACCAAGGCACCGGCGGCGCGCAGCGGCCGGGGGAGGAGGGCGGCGCGCCCGGACGCGTGGTCGGCACGCCGTCCCCCGCCGCCGAGCGGCGGCTGCTGCCCGAGGGCGACGTCTCCGCCCCCGAGGGCGCGGGCGAGGAGCTCGACGAGCAGTCGGCCAAGCGCGCCGAGCGCGTGGTGGCCGCGTTCTTCCTGCTCGCCTTCGCCGCCAGCGTGGCGTTCATCGCCTACTACATCGGATGGAGCGGCCGCGACGGCGGCATGCACGGCATCGACCGGGCCCGCGAGTCCAACCTGTGGCTCGGCGGCACGATGACGCTGGCGTTCCTCGCGATGGCCATCGGCGTCACCATCTGGGTGCGGCGCCTGATGACCAGCAAGCCGCTCGTGCAGGAGCGGCACGAGCTGCGCGCCGACGACGCCACCCGGGAGGCGTTCACCAAGACGTTCCTGGACGGCGCCAAGGAGAGCGGCATCACCAAGCGGCCGCTGCTGCGCCGCACCCTGCTGCTGGCCGCCGCGCCGCTGGGCCTGGCGCCGCTGGTGCTGCTGCGCGACCTCGGGCCGCTGCCGGAGAAGCGGCTGCGCCACACCTACTGGGGCGAGGCCGTCCGCCGGGCCAAGGCGGAGGGCAAGAAGGGCGTCCGCCTGGTGGTGGACGGCACCAACAAGCCGCTCAAGGCCAGCGACTTCGCCACCCCCGGCGGCATGATCACCGTGGTGCCGGAGGGCATCGAGGAGCACGCCGAGCACCCGCTGAACGAGGTCGCCAAGGCGGTCACGATCCTCATCAACATCCCGCCGGACCAGCTCAAGCCCGTCAAGGGCCGCGAGAACTGGCACGTCAACGGGATCGTGGCCTACTCGAAGATCTGCACGCACGTGGGCTGCCCGGCGGCGCTGTACGAGCAGACCACCCACCACATCCTGTGCCCGTGCCACCAGTCGACCTTCGACGCCACTGACGGGGCCAAGGTCGTCTTCGGGCCGGCGGCGCGGCCGCTGCCGCAGCTGCCGCTGGCCAAGGACGAAGAGGGCTACCTGGTGGCCACCGGCGACTTCCCCGAGCCCATCGGGCCGAGCTTCTGGGAGCGCGGATGAGCCAGACCGCACCGGCCGCCCCGAAGGCGATCGAGGGGTCGTTGAACTTCCTCGACGACCGCCTGGGGTCCACCACGTTCTTCAAGCGCAACGCGCGCAAGGTGTTCCCCGACCACTGGTCGTTCATGCTGGGCGAGATCGCCCTGTACTCGTTCGTCATCCTCCTGCTGACCGGCACGTTCCTCACGCTGTGGTTCAAGCCGAGCATGCACGAGGTGATCTACGACGGCTCCTACACCAAGCTCAACGGCGTGAAGATGTCCGAGGCGTACGCCTCGGCGCTGCACATCAGCTTCGACGTGCGCGGCGGCCTGCTCATGCGGCAGCTGCACCACTGGGCCGCCATCCTGTTCATGGCGTCGATCATGGCGCACATGCTGCGGGTGTTCTTCACCGGCGCCTACCGCAAGCCGCGCGAGCTGAACTGGCTGATCGGCATCGGCATGTTCACGCTGGGCATGGTCGAGGGCCTGTTCGGCTACTCGCTGCCGGACGACCTGCTGTCGGGCACCGGTCTGCGCATCACCCAGGGCGTGCTCGAGGCGATCCCGCTCGTCGGCACCTACGGGTACATGTTCCTGTTCGGCGGCGAGTTCCCCGAGGGCGACAACGGCGACCTGATCCCGCGCCTGTTCACCCTGCACGTGCTGCTGATCCCGGGCATCATCCTGGCGCTGGTCACGGCGCACATGATGATCATGTGGCATCAGAAGCACACCGCGATGCCGACCCGCAACCAGACCGAGAAGCAGGTCTACGGCTACCCGTTCTACCCGGTGTTCATGGCCAAGACGGGCGCCTACTTCCTGTTCACCTTCGGGGTGCTGGCGCTGCTGTCGACGCTCACCCAGATCAACCCGATCTGGCTGTTCGGGCCGTACGACCCGGGCGCCATCTCGGCGGGTTCGCAGCCCGACTTCTACATGGGCGTGCTCGAGGGCTCGCTGCGCATCATGCCCGGCTGGGAGATCACCGCCGCGGGCCACACGCTGAGCCTGAACGTGCTGATCCCCGCGCTGCTGCCGCTGGGCATCGTGTTCGGCGGTGCGGCGGCCTGGCCGTTCATCGAACGGTGGGTGACCGGCGACAACCGCAGCCACCACGTCAACGACCGGCCGCGCAACGCCCCGGTCCGCACCGGCGTGGGCGTGGCGGCCGTCACCTTCTACGGGCTGCTGTGGCTGGCGGGCGCCAACGACCTGCTCGCCGAGCGGTTCCACGTCTCGCTGTTCGCGACCACCTGGTTCTTCCGGGTCGCGGTCTTCGTCGGGCCGGTCCTGGCGTACATCATCACCAAGCGGATCTGCCTGGGCCTGCAGCGCAAGGACGCGGCGGTCATCGACCACGGCGTGGAGAGCGGCATCATCGTCATGTCGCCCGAGGGCAAGTTCAGCGAGCGGCACGATCCGGTGAAGGAGGACGACAAGATCGTCATCCTGAGCAAGGAGAACGCCAAGCCGGAGGCCCCGGCGCTGGACGCGTCCGGCGTCCCCGCTCCGGGCACCAAGGGCCCGATGGGCTTCCTGCGCTCGCGGCTGCAGCGGGCCTGGACCTTCGACGACATCCCCGTCGAGGACAAGGGCCACCACGGCGAGCACCACGAGGTCGAGGAGGCGGCGCACAGCGGCGCCGGGCAGAAGGAGCTCAGCCGCTAGGCATCCCGCCGAATTCGCCACGACGAGGGCCCGTCACCGCGCACGGTGGCGGGCCCTCGCGTCATCCGACTGACTGGCAGGTCCATGGACTCCACGCGCACCCTCGTCGTCACCAACGACTTCCCGCCGCGGCCGGGCGGCATCCAGGCGTTCGTGCACAATCTGGCGCTGCGGCGCCCGGCCGGTTCGGTCGTGGTGTACGCGCCCGCCTGGAAGGGAGCGGCGGCGTTCGACGCCGCGCAGCCGTTCCCGGTGGTGCGGCACCCCACGTCGCTGATGCTGCCCGAGCCGTCCGTGCTGCGCCGCGCGGGCGACATCGCCCGGGCGGAGGGGTGCGACTCGGTGCTGTTCGGGGCCGCCGCCCCGCTGGGGCTGCTCGCCGCGCCGCTGCGCCGGTACGGGGTGGAGCGGTTCGTCGGCGTCACCCACGGGCACGAGGCCGGATGGGCGTCGCTGCCGGTGGCGCGCCGGGTGCTGCGCCGCATCGGCGACACCGTGGACGTGCTGACGTACCTGGGGGAGTACACCCGGTCGCGTATGGCGCGGGCGCTGTCCCCCTCTGCCGCCGCGCGCATGTCCCGTCTGGCTCCGGGCGTGGACGAGAAGGTCTTTTTCCCCGGCGCTGGGGGAGAGCAGATCCGCGAACGGTACGGGCTGACGGGCCGTCCCGTCGTCGTGTGCGTGTCGCGGCTGGTGCCGCGCAAGGGGCAGGACGCGCTCATCCACGCCTTGCCACGTGTGCGGCGGGAGGTGCCGGACGCGGCGTTGCTGCTCGTCGGCGGGGGGCCGTACCGGCCTCAGCTCGAGCGCCTGGCCGCTTCGCTGGGCGTGGCCGACGCGGTGGTGTTCACCGGCAGCGTGCCGTGGGAGGAGCTGCCCGCCCACTACGACGCGGGCGACGTGTTCGCCATGCCGTGCCGTACGCGCCGCAGGGGGCTGGACGTCGAAGGGCTCGGCATCGTCTACCTGGAGGCGTCCGCCACGGGGCTGCCCGTCGTCGCGGGGGATTCCGGCGGCGCGCCCGACGCGGTGCTGGACGGCGAGACGGGCGTGGTGGTGCGGGGGCGTTCGGTGCCCGCCGTGGCCGCCGCCGTGGCCGGTCTGCTCCGCGATCCGGGCAGGGCCCGGGAGATGGGGCAGCGCGGACGCGCCTGGGTGGAGGCCGAGTGGCGCTGGGACGTGCAGGCCGCCCGTCTGGACGCGCTGCTCAACCCGTGATCGACGCAGGGGGCCGGTTCCGCGGGGTCCCCGCCGCCGCGCCGTCGGTGGGGCGCCCGTCGCGGAACCGGCCGGTCAGGGGACCGCGGCGAGGCGCCGGCGGTGTGCGGGTGGGGCCGCCCCGGCTCCCGCTGACCAGTTCCACGCGGCCCCTTTCCGAGGAGGGCGGATGATCCCGGCGGTGCCGTCTCCGGCGCCCTGTGCGGGGGAGGACCTGGAGGCGGGCGCTCGGTGAGAACGGGCCGGGCCGGCGGGATCGGGGGTGCGTGGACGGGAGCCCGGGGCGCGACCCCGGCATGCGGCCGCGGCGGGACGGGAGAAGGGGTGGGCCGCCCCGCTGCGGGGGTCGTTCATCGGGGCACCTCCTCCGTTGCGCCGACGGCCGATGACGTTCCCGACGCTAGGGCGGGCGTGCCGCGCCGCGAACCCCGTTAAAGCCCAGTTAAGCGACAAATCAGACAGCGCTAAGGCCGCGACCGCCGACCGGAGCGGCCGGAGCGGGCGGTGCGGGCGGTGCGCGGGCGGACCAGCGGCACCGCCGCGCCCGCCGCCAGCAGGGCGGACAGGGCGAAACCGAGCGCCGCCAGGCCGTGCGCGGCCAGCGCTCCGGCGATCTGCGGGCCCAGGCTCGCCCCGGCGAACAGCAGCGCCGAGTACAGCGAGACGGCGGGCGCGCGGGCGGCGCCGGCCCGGGACCCGATCGTGTCGATCAGGGTGGGGACGGCGACCGCGATGCCCGCGGTGACCAGCATGAGCAGCAGCGCCAGCCCGAGCGTGCCGGGGTGCAGCAGGCCGACCAGGGCCACGCCCGCCGCCGCCGCGGCGAGGGCCGGGGCCAGCCGCGCGGGGGCGGGCACCCGCGACAGCCGCGACGCGAGGAACGGCACGGCCAGGATCACCGGCAGCGCGCTCGCCCGCAGTTCGAGCAGCCCGGTCGTGCCGGTCAGCTGCAGCCCGGTGTAGATCGCCACGAACGCGGCCAGCACCGTGGTCGTGGTCAGGTAGAGCGGCAGCAGGTCGCGCCGGACCAGCAGCGGCGGCATGGCCCGGTAGGCGTCCAGCGGGGAGCCGCCGGCGCGCGGCTCGTCCGGCAGCAGCACCCGTGCCAGGGCGGCGGCGAGCAGGGCGAACGCGGCGGCGCCGGCGGCGAAGAACGCGCGCCAGCCCAGTGCCGCGGCCAGCCCCTGCGCGACCAGCTGCCCGACCACCGCGGCCGACAGGAACCCGGTGGTCAGCAGGGTCACGGTGGTGAGCCGGTGGCGGGGGGCGACGCGTTCGGCGATGTAGGCCATGGCCACGGGCGGGAACGCGCCGGTGGTCAGCCCCTGCAGCACGCGCAGGGCCAGCGCGGCGTGCGGGCCGGGGGCCGCGGCCACCAGCCCCGTGGTGACGGCCGTGGCGGCGATGCCGGCGACGATGACGCGGCGGCGCCCGAACCGGTCCGACAGCGGGCCGAACAGCAGGAAGCCGACCGCGTACCCGAACCCGAACGCGCTGACCAGCCAGGTCAGCGACGCCGCGCCGGTACGCCAGCCCGCGGCGGCCGGGCCGAGCAGCGGGATCATCCCGTACAGCTGCGAGGTGGCCAGCAGCGCGGTGAGGCCCAGCACCGCGGCCGTTGGGACGGCGGGGGCGTGGCGGCTCCGGTCGGCGGAGGCCGCGGACGCCATCGGTGGGGACGTGGTGCACTCCATGCTCGGCGACGGTAGCCAACCAACCGGTTGGAAGTCAACCAACCGGTTGGTGGCCAAGACTGGCTATCATGTCCCCCATGCCCAGCGACGCCCCGTCCACCTCCGCCGCCTCCGCCGCGCCCGGCAGGGCCGCCTCGCCGCGCGCCGAGTCCACCCGGCGGGCGCTGCTCGCCGCCGCCCGCGAGGAGTTCGCCGAGCACGGCATCGCCGGTGCCCGGGTGGACCGCATCGCGCGCCGGGCCGGCGTCAACAAGGAGCGGATCTACGGCTACTTCGGCAGCAAGGAGAAGCTGTTCGACGCCGTGATCGAGACCGCGCTGGACGAGCTGGTCGAGGTCACCGCGCTGCCGGGCGACGACCCGGCCGGGTGGGTGGGGCGGATGTTCGACTACTACCGCGGGCACCCCGACCTGGCGCGGCTGCTGCTGTGGGAGGGGCTGTACGGCCGCACCGAGAGCCTGCCCGAGCAGCGGCGGCGGATCGCGCACTGCCAGGACAAGATCGACTCGCTGGCCGCGCACCTGGGGCGCGAGCCGTCGCCCGAGATCGGGCGGCTGCTGCTCACGCTGATCGGCCTGGCCCTGACGCCCCTGGCGTTTCCGCAGCTCGCCGAGCTGTTCCGCACTCCCGTCGACGGTCCGCAAGCGGCCACCGAAATGCGTGAACATCTGACCGCCTTCGTGCGTATGGCACTGGCGAACGCCGATTTTTCGTGACCGGTGCTCATCGGAGTGGCTCATGGGGCGTATGCTCCGTGGGTGCGGGCCGACCCCGACGAGGGGGACGCCCTCGGACGCCACGGGAGTAGAGCGGGCTCCCGGCGTGGCGGCCGCACTGTCTCAGGGAACCGGCGCCGGGTATGAGCGGGCCCGGCGCGGTAGGGGCCTTACGCCTGCGTTCGCCGAGCGCTCCGCCTCCTTTGACAGGAGAGGGGCATGGCGCAACGCGACGGCAGGCATGCGTCTCAAGGCTTCACCTATGCGTCGCCGCGGACGGCATACGTGTCTCCGCACGAGACCTCTGCGAATGCGCAGGAAGACGCGTACGCACAGGCGGAGGCGTACGCGCGCTTCTGGAATGACCGGCCGGACGGCCGCCGGCGCTCCCGGAGCCGGCGGCAGCGGCAGGGGACGCGCCCCCAGCGTTCCCGCTCGTCCGGGGCGGCCGAGGAGTGGCTGTTCGGCGGGCGCCCATCGGACGAGCCGCCCCCCGGGCGGCCGCCCGGACCGTCCTTCAGCGAACCGCAGCCCGAGCCGCCCGAGCTTCCCCGGCGGCGCTCCACCCGGCGCTCCGAGCCGCCCGGCCGCGGCCGGAGCGCCTTGGCGCGCCCCCTCAGCGAACGGCGCTCTCCCGAAGGGCATCCCAGCACGCGCTTCACCGCCGGCGGCCCCTTCCCCGCCGCCACGGGCCCGGCCCCGGAAGCAGCCCCGCACCCGGACATCACCGCCACGTCCCCCGACCTGGGCTACGACCCGCGGGACCTCGCGCCGCGCCCCCGCACGCTCGCGGCCGAGGGGCGCCCGCCCGCCCGGACGGCACGCGAGCGGGCGGACGGGCACCGGCGGCGCGGCGGCAGGCAGCGGCGGGGCGCGAAGGGCGCGCGGACCCCGGACCGGCCGCGGCGGCGGGACGACGCCGCTCCGGCGGCGCCGCGTACGCGGATCAAGTTCGGCCAGACCGACCGGCTGAGCGCGGGCGCGCTGGCGCTGTCCGTCGTCGTCGGCCTGGCGCTGCTCGCCGTCGTGGAGCGCGCCGTCCTGGAGGGCGGTCCCATCGGCACGCCGCAGCAGGCCGGCTCCGCGTGCGCGCTGCCCCCGGCGCGCTTCGCGTCGGCCGCGCCGCGGCCCAGCACGCCCCCGGTGCGCCCCGCCCAGAACCCCGGCGCGTCCACGCCGACCGCGCCCGACGTGGGAGCGCTGACCGCGCAGGTCCGCCGCGTCACCCTGCTGCAGCGCGGCCCGGCGGCCCGGCAGGCGTACGGGGCCGAGCCCGCCGGGCCGCCCGTCGTCGCCACCATCCGGATGAGCGCCGAC
Organism: Actinomadura keratinilytica; assembly: GCF_039539665.1. Classification (NCBI taxonomy): domain Bacteria; kingdom Bacillati; phylum Actinomycetota; class Actinomycetes; order Streptosporangiales; family Thermomonosporaceae; genus Actinomadura; species Actinomadura keratinilytica. The sequence goes on along the minus strand of NZ_BAABDO010000036.1, from coordinate 28,599 downwards.
CGCACCTGGGCGTTCGGCACCACCGCGCTCCCGGTGCCGGCCACCCGCTCGGCGATGCCCGAGGTGGCGTTCTTCGTGGCGCGCTGGTCGCTGGGCCGCTGGCAGACCGCGCTGTCGGGCTCCGGCGCGTTCGCCGCGCAGCTCGGCCGGGTGCCCGCCGGGCTGATGCCGGCCGACGAGGCCGCGGCGCTGGCCCGCTTCAGCTCCGTCACGGCCCAGCAGGCCGCCATCGCCACCAACGGGTCCCGCGCCGCGGACCGGCTCATGCTGCCCTGGAAGATCGGCGAGATCTGGTCGATGGGCACGGCCGCCGAGGGCGGGGCGCAGCCGGGCCGGCCGCTCGGCACCCTGGCGTTCTCCGGCGGGGACGGGCGGGTGCTGGCCGCGGGCGACGGCCGGTTCTACCGCTTCTGCCGCGACGGGGCGGGCAACGCGCTGGTCATGGTGCTGCACGACAGCGGCCTGGCCAGCGCCTACTACCGGATGCGCAACGTCGCCGCGCTGCGGGACGGCAGCGCGGTCGAGCGCGGCGACCTGCTCGGCCGGACCGGTACGGCACGGCCCTGCGGCGGCGCGCCCGCCCCGCGCGCCGAGGTGCAGTTCGGCCTGCGCCGCGGCGCCGAAGGGGTGCCGCTGGAGGGCGCGCGGATCGGCGGCTGGACGTTCCGCGAGCAGGCCGACCCGCTGCTGGGGTTCGCCCAGCGCGGGGCGATGCAGGTGCTTCCCGGCGGGCTGCTGGCCAACCTCGGGCCGGTCGCCCCCGCGGAGGACTCCGCGTCCACGGGCCAGGGCGGCGACGAGGCGCCCGGACGCGGCAACGGAAACGGCGACGGCAACGGCAGGGGCAACGGTGCCGGAGCCGGACAGGAAAACTCCGCGCCTCCCGCAACACCGGATAGGAGTTCGACCAGTGAAGATCCGCAGTAGCGACGAGCCCGTCCTGCCGTCCTGGGCGCTGTGGGCCATCGCGCTCGCCTCGGTGCTGGTGCTGGTGGGAGCGGCCACCCCGCCGGGCGCCGCCGCGGCCGGCAAGGTGCAGGCGTTCCTGAACTACTACGTGGGCGTGTTCACGCTGCTGACGCTGACCGCCGCCGTGGTGACCGGACTGCTGGCCACCGACCGGTTCATCCTGCACATCCGGCACCGGGTGCTCATCCAGGGCGTGCACCGGGCCGCGTCCCTGCTGTCGGTGACGTGCGTGATCGCGCACTTCACCGTCAAGGTGCTCGGCGGGCTGGCCTCCCCGGCGCAGATCGTGGTGCCCAGCTTCGGCCCGATCGGGCTCGGCACCCTGGCCATGGAGATGATGCTCTTCCTCGGGCTGACCGGGGTGCTGCGCGTCCGGTTCGCCTTCCGCGGCGGCGCGCCGTGGGTGTGGCGGTCCATGCACGCGATCGCCTACGTCGCCTGGCCGCTGGCCCTGGTGCACGGCCTCACCGCCGGACGCGCCGCGGCGAACTGGGTGAACCTCAGCTACATCATGTGCGCGGGCGCGGTCTTCCTGGCCCTGGTCACGCGGCTGTTCGCGGCGGGCAAGCCGCGCGAGATCCGCTACGTCGGCCAGGGCATGACCGACCCGTCCACCGTGGCGCCGCGCACCGTGGTCCAGGCGCCCGGCGCGGCCGACCCGCTGCCGGCGTCCCGGGCGGGCGGCGGAGGTGAGGCGGTGCGATGACGTCCACCTCCGCGATCACCGTCGGCAACATCGGCGGACCCCGGCTGACGCTCGGCTTCGACCGCTTCGAGCGCCTGGACCTGAGCCGGCACCTGGCCGTGCACGGCAAGCTGCACACGCCGATGCTGGAGGACCTGGTCAAGATGTGCGAGCAGGTCGATCTGCGCGGCCGCGGCGGCGCCGGCTTCCCGTTCGCCCGCAAGATCATGGCGGTGGCGTCGCGGATCCGGTACCCGTCGGCCGACCAGACCGACCTGCTGCCCGGCGAGGAGCGCGACGACCGCCGCGACAGCGAGGACGCGGTGGTCGTGGTCAACGGCGCCGAGGGCGAGCCCGCCAGCTACAAGGACAAGGTGCTGCTCACCCGGGCCCCGCACCTGGTGCTGGACGGCGCCGAGATCGCCGCCACCGCGCTCGGCACCCGACGCATCGTGGTGGCGGTGGAGAGCGAGGAGGCCGCCCGGTCGATCCGCGCCGCCATCACCGAGCGGCGCATGCCGGCCCGGGTGGTGCTGCTGGCCGAGCGGTTCATCTCCGGCCAGGCCGGCGCGGTCATCAACGCCATCAACGGCGAGATGCCGGTGCCGCCGACCCGCAAGGTCCGCGCCGCCGAACGCGGCGTGGACGGCTGCCCCACCCTGCTGTCCAACACCGAGACGTTCGCGCAGCTGGCGGTGCTGACCTCGCTGGGCCCCGACCTGTACGCCTCGGCCGGCACCGAGGACGAGCCCGGCACGACGCTGCTGACCATCGGCGGCACCAAGGTCGTCGAGGCGCCGCTCGGCACCCCGCTGCGGACCGTCCTGGACTACTGCGACGTCCCGCCCGGCCCGGCCGTGCTGGTCGGCGGCTACCACGGCCTGTGGCTGGACCAGCGGAAGGCGAACATGGCGGTGCTGTCCCGCAAGGGGATGCGCACGGTCGGCGGGACGGTCGGCGCGGGCATCATCGTGCCGCTCACCGAGGGGACGTGCCCGCTCGGCGAGGTCACCCGCATCGTGTCGTACCTGGCGCGCGACTCGGCGGGGCAGTGCGGACCGTGCCGCCTGGGCCTGCCGGAGATCGTGCGCACGCTGAACGCGCTGAAGTCCGGGTCCGCCATCCCCGACGACGTGCGGCGCGCCGCCGGGATCGGGCGCGGCCGCGGCGCCTGCACGCACCCCGACGGCACCGCCAAGTTCGTCGTGTCGGCGCTGGACGCCTTCGCCGCCGACATCGACCTGCACATGCGCGGCGGCGACTGCGGCATGAAGACGTTCGGCGTGCTGCCGCTGCCCGTGCCCAAGGGCTCGGAGGGCAAGGTCGCCATCGACTGGGGGCGCTGCGACGGGCACGGCCTGTGCGCCTACCTGCTGCCGGAGCTGATCCAGCTCGACCGCTACGGGTTCCCGCAGGTGCTGGGCACCGAGATCCCGTCCTGGATGGAGCGCGACGTGCAGCGCGCCATCGCGATGTGCCCCGCCCTGGCCCTGCGGGTGACCCCGGCGTGACACCGCCCGTGGAAAGCGCGCCGCGACCGGTGCGCGCGTACGGCGCCGCCCGCGAAAAGACGCGGAGAAAACGCGGGAAAAGGGTGATCAGAATGAACCGGAGAACCGTTCCGCCGCGTATTCACCGGCGACCCCCGTCGGACCGGCCGACGCGATCACAGAAAGGGGCATGATTCCGCGTGGGAAAGTCTTATGGAGCGGCGGAGATTCGCGCGCTGCGGCGTTTCGGGCGCAGCCAGGTGCTCCTGGCCGCGGTCGCGGTGGTCGCGGTGGGGGCGGCGCTGTTCGTCGTGCTCAGCCCGCCGGGCGGCGCGGCGGCCGGCGGGGCGCCCGCGCTCACCGGGGGCACGACCGACACCCGCTGGGGCCCGCTGAGCCCGCGCGACCGCGACCTGCTGGTCAAGGTCCGCCTGGCCGGGCTGTGGGAGGGGCCCGCGGGCCAGATGGCCCAGCAGCGGGCGGGCAGCGCCCGGGTCAAGGAGGTCGGCCAGATGATCGCCGAGCAGCACGCGCAGCTGGACGCCGACACCCGCACCACGGCCCAGCGGCTGGGCGTGCTGCTGCCCAGCCAGCCCAGCTCCGACCAGCAGGGGTGGCTGCGGGAGATGTCCAGGGTCACCGGCGCCGACTTCGACCGGACGTTCGTGCTGCGGCTGCGCACCGCGCACGGAAAGGTCTTCCCGGTGATCGCGCAGGTCCGTTCCGAAAGCCGCAACACCGAAATGCGCGCCTTCGCCGAACGCGCGCTGCGCTATGTCAACACCCATCTGACCTTGCTGGAGAGCACGGGTCTGGCCACACAGGAGTCCCTCGTTTCCAAGTAGGTCCCCGACCCCGCTTCCAAGGGAGATCTCAATGCGCAAGAAGAAAGGCATCGCCGTGGCCGTTCCGGCCGCCCTGCTGGTGGCCGCCTCGGTCGCCCGGCCCGCGGCCTGGGCGGCGCCCGGCGAACCGCTCGCCGCGGCCGCGGCCGGCGGCCCCCGAGACGGCCAGGGGAACGGCGACGCCGGACGCGGCGGCCTGGACGGCCGGCAGCAGAACGGCCGGGACGGTCAGAACCAAGGAGACCAGAACCAGGGCCAAGAGCAGGGGCAGGGCCAGAACCAAGGCCAGAACCAGGGGCAGGACCAGAACCAGGGGCAGGGGCAGAACCAGGGCCAGGGGCAGGGGCAGCAGGGCGTCGTCCCGGGCCCGGACGCCGACGACTTCGCCCCGATCGCGCAGGCGCCGCGGCGCAACCAGCCGCGCGTCGGACGCAACGGCTCGCGCGGGACGTTCGTGTCGCGCTGCGGAACCAACCAGAACAACCACCACAACCCCGACAACTTCATCGTGGCGCCCGGTGTGCAGAACGGCGCCCAGCACACCCACGACTACGTGGGCAACCTGTCGACCGACGGGCAGTCGACCGACGAGAGCCTGGCCGCGGCGGGCACCACGTGCGCCCGGGGCGACAAGTCCGCCTACTTCTGGCCCGTGATGCGCGACCGCGCCCGGCAGGACGACTCGCCGACCGCGGCGCAGAGCACCGCCGACGGCAACCTGGGCAAGATCGTCCTGCCGACGGAGGCGCGGCTGGAGTTCCGCGGCAACGCGCGCAGCAGGGTCGTCGCCATGCCGCGCTTCCTGCGGATCATCACCGGCGACGCCAAGGCGGGCACCAACGGCACCGCCAACGCCCGCGCCCTGTGGACCTGCTCCGGCCAGGAGAACCGCGCGTTCACCGACAAGTACCCGCTGTGCCCCGGCAACAGCCAGGTGACCCGCATCCTGGAGTTCCCCAGCTGCTGGGACGGCCAGAACACCGACAGCGCCAACCACCGCACGCACGTGGTGTTCCCCGACCGGAACGGCGCCTGCCCGGCCGGCACCCGGGCGATCCCGCAGCTGCGCATGACGCTCCGGTACGACCTGCCCAACCGGGCGGAGGCGTTCGCCGTGGACTCGTTCCCCGAGCAGGCCCACGACCCGGTGACCGACCACGCCGACTTCGCCAACGTCATGCCCGACAACCTGATGCGGACCGTCGTCAACTGCATCAACAGCGGACGCAACTGCACCTAGCGGGGATCCGCCCTCGGACGCACGGCCGGTGGGGAAGGTAGAGGACTTCCGGCGCACCCCGCCGGCCGTGCCCGCGCCGTGACGGCGCCGCGGGCTCGGGGCGCCGGAGCCGCGGCCCGCCCGGCCGCCTAGGATCGGCGGCATGGACGTTGTGATCGCGGGAGGCCACGGGAAGATCGCACTGCGGCTGGCGCGGCTGCTGGCCGCGCGCGGGGACCGGGTGCGGTCCCTGATCCGCAACCCCGACCACGCCGGCGACGTGCGGGCCGCGGGCGCCGAACCCGTCGTGTGCGACCTGGAGCACGCGGGCGTGGCGGAGGTGGCCCGGCGCGCCGACGGCGCCGACGCGGTCGTGTTCGCCGCCGGGGCCGGGCCGGGCAGCGGCGCCGCCCGCAAGGACACCGTCGACCGGGCCGCCTCGGTGCTGATGGCCGACGCGGCCGAGCGCACGGGGATCCGCCGGTTCGTCCAGATCTCCTCGATGGGGGCGGGGCAGCCGCCGCGGCCGGGCACCGACGAGGTCTGGGCCGCCTACGTCAAGGCCAAGGGGGAGGCCGAGGACGACCTGCGCGGCCGCGACCTGGACTGGGTGATCCTGCGTCCGGGACGGCTCACCGACGACCCCGGCACCGGCCGCGTCACCCTGGCCGAGCCGCCGGTCGGCCGCGGCGACGTCACCCGCGACGACGTCGCCGCCGTGATCGTGGCGCTGCTGGACGCCCCGTCCGTCAGCCGCCGCACCCTGGAGCTGGTGGGCGGCGACGTCCCGATCGCCGAGGCCGTCGCCGCCCTGTGACGGGCGGGTGCGTGAAAACGGGTTGTGGGAGCGCTCCCACGCGCTTCATGATGGGCCGGTGAGCGCTGCACCCGTCATCCGCCCCTACCGCCCCGGCGACCGCGACGCCGTCTACGACGTCTGCGTGCGCACCGCCCACCTGGGCGGGGATTCGCGGCACATCTACCCCGACACGGAGCTGATGCCGAGCATCTTCGCCGGCCCCTACCTGCATCTCGAACCCGACCTGGCCTTCGTGCTGGACGACGGCGAACGCGCGGTCGGCTACATCCTCGGCACCGCCGACACCGCCGCGTTCGTCCAGGCGTACCGGGCCTCGTGGCTGCCGATGGTCCGGGACCGCTACCCCGCCCCCGACGGGCCGCCCGCGACGCCCAGCGACGAGATGGTCGGGCTGATGCACGACCCCGAGCGCATGCTGGTGCCCGGCCTGGAGGACTACCCCGCCCACCTGCACATCGACCTGCTGCCCGAGCACCAGCGGCAGGGGCACGGCCGCACCCTGATGCGCACCTTCCTGGACGCGCTGCGGCGCAAGGGCGTCCGGGCCGTCCACCTGGGCATGGTCACGGCCAACACCGCGGCCCGCGCCTTCTACGACCGGCTGGGATTCCACGAGATCCCGATCGCCGACCCGGGGCCGCTCACCTACCTCGGCCGCAGCACCGAATGGGCGGCCCGCCCGGCCGGTCCGGCCGGGCGGCACGGCGCCGGTCAGTCCTCGTAGAGGGCGTCGATCTCCGCGGCGAAGTCCTTCATCACCACGTGGCGGCGGACCTTGAGGCTGGGCGTCATGTGCCCGGCCTCCTCGGTGAAGTCGACGCCGAGGATGCGGTACTTCTTGATCGCCTCGGCGTGCGAGACGGCCCTGTTGGCCGCGGCGACCGCCGCGTCGATCTCGGCGATCACGTCGGGGTCGCGGCGCAGCTCGTCCAGCGTCATGCCCGCGGGCTTGCCGTGCCGCTCCTTCCAGGGGCCGAGCGCCTCCTCGTCCAGCGTGATCAGCGCGCTGATGAACTTGCGGCCGTCGCCGACCACCAGGCACTGGCTGACCAGCGGATGCGCGCGCAGCCGGTCCTCCAGCGGGGCGGGCGCCACGTTCTTGCCCGCCGCGGTCACCAGGATCTCCTTCTTGCGGCCGGTGATGCGCAGGAAGCCCTCGTCGTCGAGCGCGCCCAGGTCGCCGGTGTGGAACCAGCCGTCCTCCAGGGCCTCCTTGGTGGCGGCCTCGTTGTTCCAGTAGCCGCGCAGCACGTTGACGCCCTTGACCAGCACCTCGCCGTCCTCGGCGATGCGGACCGACACGCCGGGCAGGGGCTGCCCGACCGTGCCGATGCGCAACCGGCTGGGCCGGTTGACCGTCGCGGGCGCGGTGGTCTCGGTCAGCCCGTAGCCCTCCAGGATGGTGATGCCCACCCCGCGGAAGAAGTGGCCGAGCCGTTCGCCGAGCGCGGCGCCGCCGGACACGGCGTACTGCACCCGGCCCCCGACGGCCGCCCGCAGCTTCTTGTACACCAGCGCGTCGAACACCTTGTGCCGCAGCCGCAGGCCCAGGCCGGGCGAGCCCTCCTGCAGCGCCCGGCTGTAGGCGATGGCGGTGTCGGCGGCCGCCTTGAAGATCTTCCCCTTGCCCTCGGCGATGGCCTTCTGCTCGGCCCCGTTGTAGACCTTCTCGAACACGCGCGGCACGGCCAGCAGGAAGGTCGGCCGGAACGAGGCCAGGTCGGGCAGCAGGCCGGCGATGTCGCTGTGCCCGAGGACGATGCCGCCCTCGATGGTGGCGACCTGGATCAGCCGGGCGAACACATGCGCCAGCGGCAGGAACAGCAGCGTCGAGCTGCCCGCCACGGCGATCTCGGAGATCGCGCCCTGCACGCCGTTGCGCGCGGTCAGCACCAGGTTCCCGTGGGTCAGCTCGCAGCCCTTGGGCCGGCCGGTGGTGCCGGAGGTGTAGACGAGGGTGGCCAGGTCGCCGGACGTGCGGGACCGGCGGCGCTCCTCGATGACCGCGTCGTCGACGCCCTCGCCCAGCTCGGCGGCGGTGTCGAGGCCGCCGTCGTCGATCACCCAGACATGCGAAAGGCCCGGGAGCCGGTCCCGGACCTCCTCGAACGTCGCGCGGTGGGCGTCGGTCTCGACGAACGCGCAGACGGCGCCCGAGTCGCCGGCGATCCACTCGACCTGCTCGGCCGAGGACGTCTCGTAGATCGGCACGGTCACCGCGCCCGCCGCCCAGACGGCGTAGTCGATCAGCGTCCACTCGTAGCGGGTGCGCGACATCAGGGCCACCCGGTCGCCGGGCTGCACGCCGGCCGCCACCAGGCCCTTGGCGAGCCGGGTCACCTCGGCGGCGAACTCCCGGGCGGTGACCGGGCGCCAGGACGCGCCGTCCTTGCGCCGCAGGACGATCTGGCCGGGCCGTTCGGCGGCCCGGGAGAACGGTGCGTCGGTCAGGTTGGTGGATTCGGCGACCTCCACCATCGCGGGGACGCTGAACTCGCGCACGGCCACTCCTCGGTCGAACTGTGCGGGTGCTTGGTGCGGATCGATCTTTTCCGGATCGACGGATGTTCGCGGGTCGGATTTCTGCGGATCGGCGGGCACGACGGTACAGGCTTGACTGCCCGAAAGGATACCCGCGAGTAGGAAAACGGCCGTCGAGGCGCTCGCCGTCCTTTCGCCGCGGTGCCGGGACGGCGGCGCCGGGCCCGGCGCCGCCGCGGTTAACAGACCGGCAAAGGCCCGGCCGGACACCGCTCGCACGCGTCCCCGCCCGCCTACGCTGACCAGGTGGAACGCGACCGCATGCGAGCCGGGACGGGGGCGGGGCGATGGCGCTGCTCGAAGTGATCGCACTGACCGCGGCCGACGCGCGCGCCGCGCAGGAGGGCGGCGCCGACCGCATCGAGCTGGTCGCCGACATGGCCGCCGACGGCCTGACGCCCGACCCGCACGTCGTGGCCGAGGCGCGGCGCGCCACGACGCTGCCGATGCGGGTCATGCTGCGCGCCAACGCCGGGTTCGGCACCACCGGGCGCGAGCTGTCGCGGCTGCTGGAGACCGCGCGGCGGCTGCGCGACTGCGGCGCCGACGGCTTCGTGCTGGGGTTCCTCGACCCGTTCGGCCACCTGGACCTGGGCTCGACCGGCAAGCTGGCGTCGGCCGCGGGCCCGCTGCCCTGGACCTTCCACCGCGCGATCGACCACGCCGCCGACCCGGCCGCGGCCTGGCGGACGCTGCGGGAGGCGCACGGCGGGCCGGACACCGTGCTGACCGCGGGCTCGCCGCGCGGCGTGGACGCCGGGCTGGACCTGCTGGTGCGGCGCGCCGCCGAGGTGCCGGACGCCGCGTCGCTGATCGTCGCGGGCGGCGGGCTGCGCCGCCGGCACGTCGCCCCGCTGGCCGCCGCGGGCGTCACCGCCTTCCACGTGGGCACCGCGGTGCGGTCCGACGGGTCCTGGCGCCGCCCCGTCGACCCCGCCCTGGTCGCCGACTGGCGCGCGCTGGTGTCGGCGGCGCGCCCCCGGGAGGCGTGACCCCCGCGGGCTTGAGCACGCGGGCATGACCGCGCGAGGGCGACCGCGCGCGAGCACGTCCCGCGGGCATGATCAAGTCTCGCGTGCGGACGGCGGCGGTTCTAAAGTCTGCTCATGCGGATCCACGTGGTGAGCGACGTGCACGGCCGCGCGGACGCCCTCCGGCGCGCAGGCGATGGCGCGGACGCGCTCATCTGCCTCGGCGACCTGATCCTGTTCATCGACTACTCCGACCACGCGCAGGGGATCTTCGCGGAGCTGTTCGGCCGCAGCAACGCCGACCGCCTCATCGCGCTGCGCACGCAGAAGCGCTTCGACGAGGCGCGCGCGTTCTCCCGGGCGCTGTGGGACTCCCTGGACGGCGGCGCCTGGCCGCACATCGAACGCGCCGTCCGCAAGCAGTACGCCGAGCTGTTCGAGGCCATGCCGACGCCCGCCTACCTCACCTACGGCAACGTCGACCTGCCGCACATGTGGGCCGAGTACGCCCGCGACGGGCACCGGGTGCTGGACGGCGAGACCGCGGAGATCGGCGGGCTGCGGTTCGGCTTCGTCGGGGGCGGGCTGCGCACCGAGTACCGCACCCCCTACGAGCTGGACGACGACGCCTACGCCGCCAAGGTCGCCGCGGTGGGGCAGGTGGACGTGCTGTGCTGCCACATCCCGCCGGCGGTGCCCGAGCTGCTGTACGACACCGTGGCCCGCCGGTTCGAGCGCGGCAGCGAGGCCGTCCTCGAACTGATCAAGGACACCCAGCCGCGCTACGTTCTGTTCGGGCACGTCCACCAGCCGCTCGCGCGGCGCGTCCGCATCGGCCGCACCGAGTGCGTCAACGTCGGCCACTTCCGGGCCAGCGGGGTGCCCTACGCGCTGTCGGTGTGACGGATACTTTCGGTGGACCCGCGGGCGGGGGCCCCGCGGCTGACGAGGCGGAGGAAGACGGCGATGGCGGACCGGACGAGTTCTTCCATCACGATCAAGGCGGACCGGGCCGAGGTCATGGCGGTGATCGCCGACCTGGAGTCCTATCCGCGGTGGGCGAGCGGCATCCGCGAGGTCGCGGTGCGGGAGACCGGGCCGGACGGGCGGGCCAGCCTGGCCCGGCTGACCTTCGACGGCGGCCCGTTCAGCGACACCGTCGGCCTGTCCTACCGGTGGGAGGGCGACGAGCGGGTGCGCTGGGAGCTGGTGGAGCAGGGCGGCGTGGTCACCGGGCTGCACGGCTCGTACCTGCTCACCGAGGCGGACGGCGGCACCGAGGTCACCTACGAGCTGGCCGTCGACGTGCGGGTGCCGATGATCGGCATGGTGCGGCGCAAGGCCGAGAAGCGGATCATCGACTCGGCGCTCAAGGGCCTCAAACGGCACGTGGAGGGCTGACCCCGGGGGGCCGGGGCGGCCGCCCCGGGCGGGCGGCGCTGCCCTTGTGTCGGCGACAGGTGGACAATGGCAGGCATGAACGAGCAGCCAGGCGACGTCCTCGACGAGGCGGTGCGGCTCCTCGACGCGCTGCGCAGGCGGGTCGGCGGGCTCGGTGACGTCCTCGGCGGCGCGCCCCGCGACGACCGCCGGGACCGCCGCCCCGGCCGCGGCGGCGACGGCGGGGACGTGTGGGCCCGCGTCACCGCCGAGGCGCGCGAGGAGGAGCGGGAGGAGGGGCGGCGCGCGCCGCACCGGCCCCCGCGGATCGCCACCGGCGCTCCGGAATGCCAGGATTGCCCGGTCTGCCGCGCCATCGCGCTGGCCCGCGAATCCGGCCCGGACGTGGCCGAGCACGTGCGGGAGGCGGGCCGCTCCCTGATGGCCGCGGCGCTGGACGTGCTGGCGGCGTACGAACGCACCCGCGGCGGGCGGACCGGCCCGGACGCCCGCGGCTCGGGGCGCGGCGCCGCCGCGGACCCCATCGACATCGGCTAGGGCGCGGACGGGCTCCCCGTCCGGGGCGTCGCGAGGAGGAGGAAGGGTAGATGGCCCTGACCATCGGCGTGGATGTGGGCGGAACGAAGGTCGCCGCCGGGGTGGTCGACGACGGGGGGCGCATCCTGGAGCAGGTGCGCAGGCCCACCCCCTCCACCGACCCCCAGGAGATCGCCGACGTCATCGCCGAGGTCGTCGACCTGCTGAAGGGCAAGTTCGAGGGCGTGCGGGCGGTGGGCCTCGGCACGGCGGGCTTCGTCGACCAGACCCGCTCGACCGTGCTGTTCGCGCCGAACCTGGCCTGGCGCGACGAGCCCATCAAGGAGAAGGTGGAGAACCTGGTCGGGCTGCCGGTGGTGGTGGAGAACGACGGCAACGCCACCGCCTGGGGCGAGGCCCGCTACGGCGCCGGGCGCGGGCACGACTTCATCGTCCTGGTCACGCTGGGCACCGGCATCGGCGGCGGCATCATCTTCAACGGCGAGCTGTACCGGGGCCGCTTCGGCATCGGCGCCGAGGTCGGGCACTTCCGGGTGGTGCCGGACGGGCGGCGCTGCGGCTGCGGCAACCGCGGCTGCTGGGAGCAGTACGCCAGCGGCAACGCGCTGGTGCACGAGGCCCGCGAGCTGGCCCGGGTCGCCCCGGCGATGGCCGGGCGGCTGCTGGAGCTCGGCGGGGGCAGCCCGGAGGGCATCAGCGGCCCGGAGATCACCCAGGCGGCGCGGGAGGGCGACAAGGCGGCGCTGGAGTGCTTCCGCACCGTCGCCCGGTGGGCCGGGCAGGGCCTGGCCGACCTGTCGGCCATCCTCGACCCGGGCGCGTTCATCATCGGCGGCGGCCTGTCCGACGCGGGCGACCTGCTGCTCGACCCGACCCGGGAGGCGTTCCAGAACGCGCTGACCGGCCGCGGCCACCGCCCGCTGCCCGAGATCCGCATCGCCGAGCTGGGGTCGGCCGCCGGCATCGTCGGCGCCGCCGACCTCGCCCGCACCGACCCGCTGTGAGCGTGGGAACGGTCCGGATCCTCAGCTACAACATCCGTTCGCTGCGGGACGACCCCGCCGCCGTGACGCGGGTCGTGCGCGCCCTGGAGCCGGACGCGGCGTGCCTGCAGGAGGTGCCGCGGTTCCTGGGGTGGCGCTGCAAGCGGTGGCGCCTGGCCCGCGGCTGCGGGCTGACCGTCGCGGCGGGGCGGCGCCCCGCCGGCCTGGCGGTGCTGGCCGGGCCCCGCGTCCGGGTCGTGCGCGGCGAGCACCACCTGCTGTCGCCCGTGCCGGGCCTGCACCGGCGCGGGCTGGCGGTCGCGGTGCTGGAGGTCGGGTCCGGTCGGCGCCTCATCGCCGCCAGCACGCATCTGGACCTGAAGGACGAGCCGCGGCGGACGCACACCGCCGAGGTGCTGGAACTGCTGGACCGCGCCCGCCGGCGCTACGACGCGCCCGTGGTGCTGGCCGGGGACGTCAACGAGGAGCCCGGCGGCGCGTCCTGGGACCTGCTCACCGGCGTGTTCCAGGACGCCTACGCCACCGCGCCCAAGGGGGAGGGGCCGACCTTCTCGGCGCGCTCGCCCCGCAGGCGCATCGACGGCGTGTTCGCCGACCCGGGCGTCGAGATCGCGGCGTGCGGCGTCCCGGACGACCCGGCGGTCATGGCCGACTACGCCGCGGCCACCGACCACCGCCCCGTCCTGGCCGAGATCCGCCTCGCCTGAACCCGCCGCGGCGCCGCCGGCGGGTGCCGCGGGGGCCCGGTCAGACGACGGCGCCGTCGTCGGGGTCGCGGGGCTCGTCGCCCATGCGCAGCACCAGGGTCACGAACCCGCCGATGAACGCCGCCACCGCCAAGAACGCCGCCCAGCCGGGCACCTGCCAGTCCATCACCACCGTGACCAGCAGGTAGAGCGGGCCGCCGACCAGCGCCGCCCAGGCGCCCTTGGTGAGCGGGTCGGGGTTGGGCAGCGGCGGCGGGGGCGGCGGGACGAAGTGCCCCTCGTCATCGGGGTCCGCCGCGCCGGGGTCCGCGGCGTCGGGCGCGCCGCCCGCCGGTCCGGACACGTCCGCGGGCTTGATCACCCGGGCGCGCGGCAGCCGCCCGGTGCGGTCCTCGCCCTCGCCCGTCCCGGCGGACGGGCCGGGGCGCTCGTCGCGGATGTCCTCCTGCTCGGGCCAGGGAGCGGCGCCGTCGGCGGGGCCGGTGTCGAAGCCCGCGACGATCTCGGCCCAGATGGCGTCCTCGTCGCGTTCGGCGGTCGCGCCCGGGCGGGCGTCGTCGGCGGCGGTCGGGGCGCCGGCGGCGCCCGGGGCCGCGCCGGCGGACGGCTCGTCGGGTTCGCGGCCGTCGCCGCCGTCGCCGCGGGCGCCGGCGTCCCGGAGCCGGGTCAGGTGCGCCTGCAGCACGCTCTCGGCGGTCGGTTTCATGTCGACGTCCACGTACAGCCGGTCGAGCACGTCCCGGCCGTCCGCATCGGCGGGCCCGGCCGCGGACTCGCCCGCCGGGGCCGCCGACGCCGCGTACGCCGCCACGCCCGCCTCCCGCAGCGCCGTCAGCATCGCGTCGGCCAGATGCGGGGCCAGATCGACCAGCGGGGCGTAGGCGTCCGCTGACAGTCCGTTGCCACGGCGATTCACGGGGCAGGCTCCTTGGACTCCGGCGTGACCGACGGCACCGGCATACGGCCTCCGCTCCCCCAGTGACGAGTGTCCGGCGGCACCGCCCGCAGGGGGTGGCGGCACATCCGGACGCCTTGAAACGTGTGTCCCACGGTATTCGCTGCGCCGCGCCGGACAAGCCCCCGGGCGGGATTTCCTCGGCCGGGACCCCGCGCCGCCCCGGGGACGGCCGGGCGCGGCGACGATGTGGGGCCCCCTTGCGCGGAATGGGAAGATGTCGCATCATCCCCGGTCGGTCGGATCGGTGCGCCGTGCGGCCGGCGCACCCGTCCTTGAGGAAGGTTGCGGCATGCTCTGGTTCTGGATCCTGCTGAGGATCACGCTCTCGCCCATCCTGTACCTGGTGTGGCGGCCGAGGAACTCGGGCATGCACAACGTCCCCAAACGCGGCCCCGCGCTGCTGGTGTCCAACCACCTGTCGTTCGCCGACCACTTCTTCGGCCCGCTGCCGCTGCTGCGCCCCATCTACTTCCTCGGCAAGCGCGAGTACTTCACCGGCAAGGGCCTCAAGGGCCTGATAAGTAAGGGCTTCTTCACCGGCGTCGGCGTGGTCCCGGTGGACCGCTCCGGCGGCAGCGCCGCCGAGGAGGCCCTGCAGACGGGGCTGCGCATCCTGCGCGAGGGCAAGCTGCTCGGCATCTACCCCGAGGGCACCCGGGCCCCCGACAACCGGCTCTACAAGGGCAAGACGGGCGTGGCGCGGCTGGCGCTGAAGGCCCGGGTGCCGGTGATCCCCATGGCGATGATCAACACGTTCGAGCTGATGCCGTCCGGGCAGCCCTACCCGCGGCTGGGCGTGCGCCCGGGCGTGCGGTTCGGCGAGCCGCTGGACCTGTCGCGCTACTACGGCGGCGAGGACGACCCGAAGGTGCTGCGCAAGGTCACCGACGAGATCATGCAGGCGATCCGGGAGCTGTCCGGGCAGGAGTACGTCGACCGGTACGCCGCCGAGGTCAAGGCGGAGCTGGCCGGGAAGGCGCCGCGTCCCGGCAACGACGACGAGTGACGGGCGGGGCGCAGCGGCGCGCGGCGGCGGGCCGGCGCGCCGTGGAGCTGGAGGTCGCGCTGTGGCGCGCGGTCGCCGTCTACCGGGCGCTGGCGCTGGCCTACGCCGCCGCGCTGATCGCCAAGAACTCCGGCGGGTACGCGCGTCCGCTGGGCGGCTGGGCGGTGCTGGCGGTGATGGCCGCCTGGACGGCGTGGGCCACGTTCGCCTTCGCCGACCCGAGGCGCCGCGGCCGGCCGCTTCTGGCCGCCGACCTGGCGGTGGCGATGGGCTGCCTGCTGGCGACCGCGTGGGTGGAGAGCCCCGAGGGCATCGCCGCGGGCCGCCCCACCCTCCCCGTCTCGTGGGTCGCGGCGGCGGTGCTGTCGTGGGCGGTGCGGGGCGGCAAGCGCCTCGGCCTGACCGCGGCCGCCGTGCTCGGCGTCGGCGACCTGCTGATCCACGTGCTGGCCGGGACCGTCGGCGGGCTCGGCGACCGGACGTTCAACGGCATCGTGCTGCTGCTCATGGCCGGGCTCGTCGTCGGCCACGTGGTGAAGCTGGCCCGCGACGCCGAGGCGCGGCTGGCCCGCGCGGTGGAGCTGGAGGCCGCCACCCGCGAGCGGGAGCGGCTCGCCCGCCGCATCCACGACTCGGTGCTGCAGGTGCTGGCGATGGTCAAGCGCCGCGGCGGCGAGCTCGGCGGGGAGGCCGCCGAGCTGGGCCGGCTGGCCGGCGAGCAGGAGGCCGCCCTGCGCGCGCTGATCGGCGCCTCCCCGCCCGCGGCCGGGGCCGGCCACCGGGACGGCGCCCGGCACGGCTCCTGGGACGGCTCCTGGGACGACGGGGCCGGACGCCGGGACGAGCAGACGGACCTGCGCCCGCTGCTGACCGCGCACTCGGCGGCGACGGTCACCGTGTCCACCCCGGCCACGCCCGTGCCGCTGGACGCGCACGCCGCGCACGAGATCGAGGCGGCGGTCGCGGCGGCCCTGGACAACGTCCGCCGGCACGGCGGCGACGGCGTGCGCGCCTGGGTCCTGGTGGAGGACGGCGACGACGAGGTGACCGTGAGCGTCCGCGACGACGGCCCCGGCATCCCCGAGGGACGGCTGGAGCAGGCCGCCGCCGACGGCCGCCTCGGCGTCGCCCAGTCCATCCGCGGACGCGTGCGCGACCTGGGCGGCACCGTCGCCATCGTCACCGCGCCCGGCGAGGGCACCGAGATCGAGATGACCGTTCCCCGCGCCCCGGACCGGCGGCGCCGATCATAGAGTGGCCGACGTGAGCGACGTTCCCCCTCCCGTTCCCCCCGGTGTCCCCTCCGGCGGTCCCACCGACGGTCCCACTGACGGCGGCGCAGGCGCCCCGCGGCCGCTGCGGGTGATGGTCGTCGACGACCACCCGATGTGGCGCGACGCGGTCGCCCGCGACCTCGCCGAGGCCGGTCACGAGGTGGTCGCCACGGCGGGGGAGGGCCGCACCGCGGTGCGCGCCGCCGCAGCGGCCCGCCCGGACGTGGCGGTGGTCGACCTGCAGCTGCCCGACATCAGCGGCGTCGAGGTGACCCGGCACCTGGCCGCCGCCGACCCGCCCGTCCGGGTGCTGGTGCTGTCGGCCAGCGGCGAGCAGCAGGACGTGCTGGAGGCGGTCAAGGCCGGGGCCACCGGCTACCTGCTGAAGTCCGCCGCGCGCGAGGAGTTCCTGGACGCGGTGCGCCGCACCGGCGCCGGCGACGCGGTGTTCACCCCGGGCCTGGCCGGGCTGGTGCTGGGGGAGTACCGCCGCCTGGCCTCCGCCGCGCGGCGCGCCGACGACGACGCGCCCCGGCTGACCGAACGCGAGACCGAGGTGCTGCGGCTGGTCGCCAAGGGGCTGACCTACAAGCAGATCGCCCAGCGGCTCGTCCTGTCGCACCGCACGGTGCAGAACCACGTCCAGAACACCCTCGGCAAGCTGCAGCTGCACAACCGCGTGGAGCTGGTCCGCTACGCCATCGAGAAGGGGCTGGACCGGGACGACTGACGACCGGAGCGGAAACAGCACGTGAACGTGTCCCGTGACCAGAAACCGATCCGCGCCGTGCCGCATCAATAAAGGCGGATTCCACGGGGCGCGGCCCCCGGGGGGGAGGGGAGGGTGCCATGCCCTTGGCTGCGGCGGGCGACACGTGGGGCGTTTCCGGGCCGGTCTTCCTGTGGGGGATGTACCTGCCCGCCACGGTCGCGGTGTTCATCGTCACCGTGTACGTGCGCTTGAGGGTGGCGAGGGGGCGGGTACCGGAAGGCGAGCCGCACCCCTACGAGCTGGCGTACCTGACCGGCGGCCGTTCGCGCGCGGTGGCGGCGTCGCTGGCCGGACTGCACGCCGAGGGCGTGATCGAGGTGGACGGGGAGGGCCGGCTGCGGGCCGCCCGCCCGCCGGCCGGCGGCACGCCGCTCGACGGCGCCGTGTACGAGGCGGTCCGCGGCGGCGGTGCGCGGCGCTGGAAGGACCTGCCGCACCGGGAGCGGGTGTCGGCCGCCGCCGACGCGCTGGCCGACGGGCTCGCCCGGCACGGCCTGCTGCTCGGGCGCCGCGAGCGGCGGCTGCGCAGGGCGGCGGTGCTGCCGCTGGTCCTGCTGTGGGCGCTGGGCGCGGTGCGGCTCGTGCAGGGGATCGCCGGCGGCAAACCGGTCCTGTTCCTGCTGCTCACACTGTGCGTGCTCGGCCTGGTCATCGCCGTGCTGCTGGCCGGCGGGGGCGACCGGCCGGCCTGGACGGCGGCCGGGCCCCGCGTGGTGCAAGAGGCATCTGCGAAGTACGCGCACCTGCACCCGTCCCAGGCCCCGGCACTGAAGACCTACGGCCCTGCGGCCGCGGCCTACGGCGTCGCGCTCTTCGGCACGGCGCTGCTGGTGAGCATGGACCCCGGGTTCCTGGTGGCCGCCACCGCCGAGGAGATCGCCCGCAGGAGCGACACGGGCGCCGCCACGGGAGGCGGCAGCGGCTGCAGCGGGAGCACCAGCGGCTGCGGAAGCAGCAGTTGCGGCGGTGGCGGCGGCTGCGGAGGCGGAGGAGGATGCGGAGGATGAGCACCACCCTGACCGCGCTGGGCGTCGGCATCGGCTGGCGGCCCGAGATCACCGCGTTCGTCCGCGACCTGCCCGGGCTGCGGTTCACCGAGGTGATCGCCGAGGGCGTCCACCCCGAGCACCCGCCCGGCGACCTGCTCGACCTGCGCGAGCGCGGCGTGGCGGTCGTCCCGCACGGGGTGAAGCTGTCGCTCGGCGGCGCCGAGCCCGTCGCGCCCGAACGCGTCGCGCACCTGGCCGCGTGCGCCGAGGCCCTGGGGTCCCCGCTGGTCAGCGAGCATGTGGCGTTCGTGCGGGCGGGCGGCATCGAGGCGGGCCACCTGCTGCCGGTGCCGCGCACCCGCGCCGCCCTGGACGCCCTGGCCGCCAACATCCGCCGCACCCGCGCCGAGCTGCCCGTGCCGCTGGCCGTCGAGCCGATCGCCGCCCTGTTCGACTGGCCGGACGCCGAGTACGACGAGGGCGCCTTCCTCACCGAGCTGGTGGAGCGCACCGGCGTCCTGCTGCTGCTCGACGTCGCCAACGTGTACGCCAACGCCCGCAACCGCGGCCAGGACCCGGTCGCGCTGTTCGACCGGCTGCCCCTGGAGCGCATCGCCTACTGCCACGTCGCGGGCGGCGCCGAGCAGGGCGGCCGCTACCACGACACCCACACCGCGCCGGTGCCCGCCGAGGTCCTCGACCTGGTGGCCGAGCTGTGCGCCCGGCACCGCCCGCCCGGCCTGCTGCTGGAACGCGACGGCCGCTACCCGCCGGCCGCCGAGCTGCGCGCCGAGCTGGACGCGATCGCCGACGCCGCCGGGATGGAGCGCGTCACATGACCCGCCGGGACGCGCCCGCCGACCGCCCCGGGACCGCCGCGCCCGCCGGTGGGGCCGGTGATGCGGAAGAGCGGGCCGGGGAGTTCGATCCGGCGCTGGCGGCGGTGCAGGAGGCCCTGGTGCGCGCCATGACCGCCGGCGGGCCCGTCCCGGACGGCTTCGACGCCGCCGCCGTCCGCGCCGCCGCCGACGCGATCCTGCGCAAACGGGCGGGGGAAGTGGCGCGGGCGTGGCCGGTCCTGGCAGCCTCGTACGGGGCGGACTGGCCGCGCGTGTTCGCCGCGTGGGCGGCCGGGCGTCCCACCCGGGGATCGGTCCGCGACGCCTGGGACTTCGCCCTCGCGCACCGCGCCGAACTGCCCCCGGAGGCCGCCCTCGACCTGGCCCTGGCCGAGGCCCGGTGGGCCTACGACGGGCAGAGCGCGCCGAGGCGCCGCCGGGCCGCCGTGCGGCGCGTCCCCGGAGGCGTCGCGGTGCAGCTCCTGGGGCGGATGCGGGTGCTGGGCGGACGTACGCGCCGGTGATCTCGCGAACCGCCCACGCAGCCCGGCCGAGCGGCTATGGTCTAGACCAATGACCCCGTCCGCCGGCACGCCCCCGGCGCGCCGGTCGGCTCCTGTGCGACCGTGCGGACGACTAGGCTGACCAGTGAAGAAGTCGAGGGAGGGCCCATCATGGCAGGAGAAGGAGAGGGCATGCGCGTCGGAGTGCTGACCGGCGGTGGCGACTGCCCCGGACTGAACGCCGTCATCCGCGCGGTGGTGCGCAAGGGCGTCCAGAACTTCGGCTATGAGTTCGTGGGCTTCCGGGCCGGCTGGCGCGGGCCGCTGGAGGGCGACACGGTGGCCCTCGACGTGCAGGCGGTGCGCGGCATCCTGCCGCGCGGCGGCACCATCCTGGGCTCCTCGCGGACCAACCCGCTCAAGGTCGACGGCGGCATCGAGCGGATCAAGGACAACCTGGCCGGCCTGGGCGTGGACGCCCTGATCGCCATCGGCGGCGAGGACACCCTCGGCGTGGCGCGCGAGCTGCACGCCAACGGCGTCAACGTGGTCGGCGTGCCCAAGACCATCGACAACGACCTGAACGCCACCGACTACACCTTCGGGTTCGACACCGCGGTCAACATCGCGACCGAGGCCATCGACCGGCTGCACACCACCGCCGAGAGCCACCACCGCGCGCTGATCTGCGAGGTCATGGGCCGGCACGCGGGCTGGATCGCCCTGCACGCCGGCATGGCCGCGGGCGCCAACGTCATCCTGATCCCCGAGCGGCCGTTCGACATCGACAAGGTCGTCGAGTACGTCGAGAGCCGGTTCAAGACCCGCTACGCCCCGATCATCGTGGTCGCCGAGGGGGCCCACCCGGTCGACGGGCAGATGCAGCTGCAGACCGGCGAGCTCGACGCGTTCGGGCACGTCCGGCTCGGCGGCATCGGCCAGCGGCTCGCCGACGAGATCGAAAAGCGCACCGGCAAGGAGGCGCGCTGCACCGTGCTCGGCCACATCCAGCGCGGCGGCACCCCCTCCGCCTTCGACCGGGTGCTGGCCACCCGGTTCGGGCTGCAGGCCATCGACGCCGTCCGCGACGGCGACTTCGGCAAGATGGTCGCGCTGCGCGGCACCGACATCGTCCGGGTCGGGCTGGACGAGGCGACCAAGGAGCTCAAGACCGTCCCGCTGGAGCGCTACCAGGAGGCCGAGGTCTTCTTCGGCTGAGCCGCGCCTGCGGTTCTTCGCGTCCGCCCGGGGGCCCGCCTCCCGGGCGGACGGCTGCGGGGGCGCCGGGAACAGCGCGACGAGTCGCGGCGTTGGGGCGTGTGGGTCACACTAGGAATCTGCCCGTTTCTTGACTTTCCCAGGAGGATCCCGCATGCCCACGCTCGACGCCGCGACCGCGTCCGTCACCGGGCCCCCGCCGGTCGACGGCGAGCCGTGCGTGCTGCTCAAGCTCGGCGAGGTCGTGCTCAAGGGCAAGAACCGCGAGCGGTTCGAGCGGCGGCTGGCCGAGAACGTGCGGGCGGCCGTGCGCGGCATGGTGCCCCGCGTCGAGATCATCCGCCGCCACGGGGTGATGGTGGTGCGCGCCCCCGGCGCCGACGAGGCCGCCGTGGAGCGGCTCGCCGCCCGCATCACCGACGTGATGGGCATCGTGTGGGCGCACCGCGCGTGGGCGGTCGGCAAGGACCCGGCGAGCGTGGAGAGCGCCGCGCTGGCGCTGATGGCCGGGCGCACCGGCAGCTTCGCGGTGCGCTCGCGCCGCCGCGACAAGCGGTTCCCGATGACCTCCTCCGAGCTGGACCGCGCGATCGGCGCCGCGATCGTGCAGGCCTACGGGCTGCCGGTGCGGCTGTCGGACCCCGACCACACGCTGTCCATCGAGGTGGACCGGGACGAGGTGTTCGTGTTCACCGGCGGGCTGCCCGGCCAGGGCGGGCTGCCGGTCGGCATGAGCGGCCGCGCCCTGGTGCTGCTGTCGGGCGGCATCGACTCGCCCGTGGCCGCCTACCGCATGATGCGCCGCGGCCTGCGGGTGGACTTCCTGCACTTCTCCGGCATGCCGTTCACCGGCCCGGAGTCGATCTACAAGGCGTACGCGCTGGTGCGCGAGCTGGACCGCTTCCAGGGCGGGTCGCGGCTGCTGGTGGTGCCGTTCGGCAAGGCGCAGCAGCAGATCAAGTCCTCCGGCGCCGACCGGCTGGCGGTCGTGGCGCAGCGCCGGGTCATGCTGCGCACCGCCGAGCTGGTCGCCCGCGACCTGGGCGGCGCCGCGCTGGTCACCGGGGACGCCCTCGGCCAGGTCAGCAGCCAGACGCTGGCCAATATCACCGCTCTGGACGACGCGGTGGAGCTGCCGATCCTGCGCCCGCTGATCGGCATGGACAAGACCGAGATCATGGACCAGGCGCGCCGCATCCGCACCCTGGCGATCTCCGAGCTGCCCGACGAGGACTGCTGCACCCTGCTGGCCCCGCGCCGCGCCGAGACCCGCGCCCGCATCGAGGACCTGCGGGTGCTGGAGAAGCGCCTGGACGTCGGCGAGCTGGCCGAGCGCCTCGCCGAGTCCGTGCAGGAGCACCGCCCCGTCTACAGCGAAGCGGCGGCCGGCTGACCGTCCCGCGGCCGGCCCGGCGTCAGCAGCGCGGGCCGTCGGAGCCCATCAGGGTCAGGCGTTCGATGCGGACGATCCGGAACCGGCGGCCCGCCACCGTGATGCCGTTGCGGCGGGTGCCGTCGGTCATCAGCTCGGCGGCCTCGGCGTACTCGGCCAGGTGGCCCGCGTCCGGGTGCTCCACCGCCGGGACGATGTGCCGGAAGTAGACCGCCAGCGCCTCGCGCGTCTGCCGCGGGGTGTCGTGCAGCCGACCCACCGGGTGCCACCGGCCGTCGGTCCGCTCGGCGACGGTGAAGACCGGGGCCAGCGGCAGCGGCGTCAGGAACGGCTCGGACGGCCGCCTGCCCGCGCGCGCCGCCGCGTCCAGCAGCTGCCACAGCAGTTCGGCCGTGGCGATGTCGGGCGTGGCCCAGCCGTCGGGCAGGAAGTCGTGGGCACGGCCGGGGGCGGGCCCGCGGCGCGGGTCGAGGTCGAGGTCGGTGGGACGCGGCGGCTCGGGGCCGTCCGGCCCGTTGCACACCAGCTGCTCGATCCGCAGCACCCGGAACCGCAGACCCCCGGCCCGCACCTCGTCGCGCGGCGGCCCGGACCACAGGTCCCGCGCCGCCGCGCGCAACGCCGAGCCGCGCTCGCCTCCGGCGGCCGCGGCGCGCTCGTCGAGATGGTCGGCCAGCAGCTCCCGGGCGCCCTGCGGCGACGGATCGCACGCGCAGCAGATCCGCCAGCCGCCGGGCACCCGCTCGGCCGCGGTGAACAGGGCGCCCACCGCGACCGGGTCGGGATAGGCGGCGATGGACCGGCACGCGTCCGCCAGCATCACGGCGGCGACCGGATCGACGCCGTCCAGGCCCTCGGGGAACAGCCGCCCGGCGGCGTCTCCCTCGCCCGTCGTCATGCCGGTCATCATCCTCGCCCGGACCCCGTCCTGGCGAGTGGTTCAGACCTATTTGTTACCTTCGCGCAGGCAACACCAACGTCACCAGGCTGACGGCGAGCAGGCCCAGCCCGGCCAGCGCGACACCGCCGAGATGCTCGCCGAGCAGCACCAGGCCGATGAGCGCGGCCACGGCGGGCTCGGCCAGGCTCAGCGTGGTGGCGGTCGCGCCCGACGTGGTGCGCAGCCCCCGCGCGAACAGCACGTACGACGCCGTCGTGCCGACCGCGCCCAGGTAGCAGGCCACCGCCGCGCCCCGCGCGTCCAGCAGCCACCCGGGCGAGCCCGCCAGCAGCACCGGCAGCAGCAGCACCGCCGCCCCGCCGAAGATCGAGCCCATCACCACCTGGTCGTCCGCGCCGCGCTCGATCAGCCGCGCGGCCACCATCGTGTACGCGGCGTAGGTGAACCCGCAGAACAGCGCGAGCGCCACCCCGCCCGGGTCGGCCCCGGACGCCTCGCCCCCGCTCATCAGCAGGGCGCAGCCGGCCACGGCGCCCGCCGTGGTGACCAGCCAGCGGCGGCCCAGGCCCCGCCGGGTCAGCAGGCCCGCGAAGGCGGGCGCGCTGCCCAGCGACACCACGGTCGCGATCGCCACTCCGGTGAGGGCGACCGACGCCAGATAGGTGACCTGGTAGACGGCCCCGCAGGCGGCGCCGAGCACCAGCGGGAGCCAGGCCCGGCGGCCCTGCCGCAGCAGGCCGCGCAGGGCCGTGCGGCGGGACGAGAACGCCACCAGGGCGAACAGCAGCGCGCCGCCCAGCACGATGCGGGCCGAGGCCGCCGAGACCGGCGACGCCGAGGCCGGCGCCAGGGTGAAGACCGGCCCCGCGGTGCCCCACAGGGCGGCGGCCACCAGGATGTCGGCGGCGCCGGAGCGGCGCCCGCCGCGGCGCGCGGAGACGGACGGGAGCGCGCGCGGGGAATCAGGACGTACGGACAACGAGGACTCGCTCCTGAACTCGAATCGAACGGGATGATCCGGGTCCGGGGCGCAGCCGGACGCGCCGCCGGGCCGCGCTCACGCGGCGGGCGGCACGCGTCACCGGGCCGGGCGCGTCCGCGCCGGGCCGGGCAGGGAAGAAGAGAGGGGAAAGGTCGCCGCGCCCCGGTCAGGAGCGGGGCGGCCCCAGATCCGCCGTCCAGTACGCCATGACCGCGACACTACCATCCGGCGCGGGCCGCGCGATCGGCGAGACCGCGCGGCCCGCACCGGCCGCCCGAGGAGGCGTCAGGCCGAGACGGGCTCGCCGGCGGCCTCGGTGAGCCGGCGGCCGACCAGCGGCGGCAGCTCGCGCACGACGCGGGCCAGCTCGCGCAGATCGCCGTCCACCAGCGCCTGCGGGCCGTCGCACAGCGCGGTCTCCGGGTGCGGGTGCACGTCGACGATCACGCCGTCGGCGCCGACCGCGATGGCCGCCCGGGTCAGCGGCAGCACCAGGTCGCGGCGCCCGCCCGAGTGGGACGGGTCCACGATCACCGGCAGGTGGCCCAGGCGCTGCGCCACCGGCACCGCGGAGATGTCCAGGGTGTTGCGGGTGGCCTTCTCGAAGGTGCGGATGCCCCGCTCGCACAGCACGATGTCGAGGTTGCCGCGCTGGGCGATGTACTCGGCGGCCATCAGCCACTCCTCGATGGTGCCGCTCATCCCCCGCTTGAGCAGCACCGGCATGCCCGACTCGCCGGCGGCCTGCAGCAGCGCGAAGTTCTGCGCGTTGCGGGTGCCGATCTGCAGCATGTCGGCGTACTGGGCGATCAGCTCCACGTCGTGGGCGTCGACCACCTCGGTGACGATCGGCATGCCCGTCTCGGCCCGCACGTCCGCCAGGATCTTCAGCCCGGCCTCGCCGAGGCCCTGGAAGGCGTACGGCGACGTGCGCGGCTTGAACGCGCCGCCGCGCAGCAGGCTCGCGCCCGCCGCCTGCGCCATCTGCGCCGCCCGCAGGGTCTGCTCGGGGGTCTCCACCGCGCACGGCCCCGCGATCAGCGTCATCGTGCCCGGCCCGATCGGCACCCCGCCGACCCGCACGACCGAGCGCTCGGCGTGGTTCTCCCGGCTGACCAGCTTGTAGGGGGCCGAGATGCGGAGCACGTCGCTGACCCCGCCCATGCCGCGCAGGTTCAGCGACGCGAACTGCTGCACGTCCCCGACCAGCCCGATGATGGTGCGCTCGACGCCGCGGCTGACGAACGCCTCGCCCCCCGTCGTCTCGACCAGTGAGACGACGGCCTGGATATCCGATTCGGTGGCCTCCGGGGCCATGACGACGACCATGCTGTGCCTCCTCTTACGGCGGGGTCCGGAGGACCCCGCGTCCGCGCCCTGAAACGACGAAAGCCCCGGGCCGCAGCGGCCCGGGGCTTATCGCCTGAAGGTCTGTCAGCGCAGCGTCTGGCAGACCAGCCGCCCGGGCTGGTCGAACCAAAAGAAATACACGACGTTGCGCACGCGACAAGGGTAACCCACGGCCCGGACCGCCGGAGGGGAGGGGGTGAATATGGCTCAGCTCACGCCGGATGGCAGTATGGCCGCGTCATGTCCCCACCCGATGAGCCTTCCGGCGAAGCGCCCGGCAAACCGCTGCCGCCGGGGCAGTACATCCCCCGCGGCTGGCCCGTCCTCCACTACGGCCCGGTGCCCAGGTTCCGTCCCGAATCGTGGGACTTCCGGGTGTTCGGCGCCACCGAGTCGGGCGGGCAGTACCGCTGGACGTGGGAGGAGTTCGAACGGCTCCCGCGTACCACGGCGGTCGGCGACTTCCACTGCGTCACCAAGTTCTCCATCCTCGACAACGAGTGGGAAGGCGTGCCCGGCTCGACCGTCGTGGAGCTGGCCCCGCCCCACCCGGACGTCACCCACGTGATGGTGTGGGCCGAGTACGGCTACAGCGCCAACATCCGCATGAGCGACTTCCTGGCGGACACGACGATGTTCGCCATGTACCGCAACGGGGAGCGGCTCACCCCCGACCACGGCTTCCCCGTCCGCCTGGTGGTGCCGCACCTGTACGCGTGGAAGAGCGTCAAGTGGGTCCGGGGCGTGGAGTACATGGTCAGAGACCGCCGCGGCTTCTGGGAGGAGCGCGGCTACCACAACGTCGCCGACCCCTGGAACGAGCAGCGCTACTCGTACCAGGAAGAGGAAGGCGAGGCCCCGCCCTACTGACCGGCGCGCCCCCGGCGGTCTATGGTCTGTGCTGGACGGTGCCTGTTGCCCCAAACGGCAGGGCCGCACCCCCTCATGGGCATTACTGTGTGTCTTCATGTTGATACCGTCCGTGACCGGAATTCTGGTCTGCGGGGCGACCCTGACCGCTGCCCTCGGCGCGTGCGCCCTGCGGCCGTGGCTGCGGTCCCGGCGCGGGTTCGGCAGCATGGCCGACGAGGCGACGTTCGCGACGCTGCACACCATCTCGCGGGCCTCGCCGTCCCTGCGCGGCGGGCTGAACCGCGACTCCGCCCGCAAGGCGGCCCGGCACCTGCGGACGCTGCTCGGCGTCGAGGCGGTGGCGCTGGTGGCCGCCGCCCACGAGGCCGACCCGCACGCCGACCCGCACGACGGGCCGCCCGGCGACCCCGAGGACGGGCTGGACGCCCCCTGCGGCCGGCTGCTGGTCTGGGACGGCGCGGGCGGCTCCCGGCACGCCTGGGCG
This sequence comes from Actinomadura keratinilytica, assembly GCF_039539665.1. NCBI lineage: Bacteria > Bacillati > Actinomycetota > Actinomycetes > Streptosporangiales > Thermomonosporaceae > Actinomadura > Actinomadura keratinilytica. The sequence goes on along the minus strand of NZ_BAABDO010000036.1, from coordinate 1,868 downwards.
GTGCTGCACCACACCCGGCCGGTGCTGGAGTCCGGGCGGCCGCGCGTGATCGGACCGGACGTGCTGTCGTGCGAGGACGCCAGGTGCCGCATCCGCGTGGCCATGGTGGCGCCGCTGTCGGTGCAGGGAAGGGTGGAGGGGGCGCTGGCCGCCTACGGCGGCAGCGCCTCGGCGGCGCGCGTGCGCGCGGTGGGCGAGGTGGCCCGGTGGGTGTCCAGCCAGCTGGAGCTGGCCGAGCTGGACTCCTCCCGCGCGCGCCTGGCCGAGGCCGAGATGCGCGCGCTGCGCGCCCAGATCTCCCCGCACTTCGTCTACAACTCGCTGACCACCATCGCCTCGTTCGTCCGCACCGACCCCGAACGGGCCCGCGACCTGCTGCTGGACTTCGCCGACTTCGCCCGCTACTCGTTCCGCAACCCGCGCGACTTCACCACCCTGGCCGACGAGCTGCGCTCCATCGACCGGTACCTGCTGCTGGAGCGGGCCAGGTTCGGCGACCGGCTGCAGTTCAGCGTCGAGGTCGCCCCGGAGGTGCTGCCGGTGGCGCTGCCGTTCCTGTCGCTGCAGCCGCTGGTGGAGAACGCGATCCGGCACGGCATGGCCGACGCCCGCGAGCCGTTCCGCATCCAGATCGTGGCGCGCGACGCCGGGGCCGAGGCGGCGATCAGCGTGGAGGACGACGGGGTCGGCATGGACCCCGGGCGGCTGCGGGAGATCCTGGCCGCGGGCCCCCTGTCGGCCGGACGCGACCGGCGCGGCGGCGCGGGCATCGGCCTGGCCAACGTGGACGAGCGCCTGCGGCAGGTCTACGGCGACGAGTACGGGCTGACGGTCGAGACGGCGATCGGCGCGGGCACCAAGGTCAACCTGCGGGTTCCCAAGTACAGTCCGGGCGTGTTCCCCGACTGAGCGGCGGCGTCCCGGCGCCGGGGACGGCACTCGTGTGCGGTCAACGGTCCGTCGGCGAAATTCCTTCACTGTGCGAAACCGATTGCGGACGATCGGTAATCGCGGCAGGGTCCTCTTATGCTGCGCGTCCTTGCCGTTGACGATGAGGTCCCCGCCCTGGAGGAACTGGTCTACCTGCTGCGGGAGGACCCGCGGATCGAGCGCGTCACCGGGGCCTGCGACGCCGCCGCGGCGCTGCGCAACCTGAGCCGGATGCTGGTGTCCGGCGACCGGCTCGACGCGGTGTTCCTCGACATCCGCATGCCGGGCCTGGACGGCCTCGACTTCACCCGGCTGCTGTCGGGATTCGCCGCCCCGCCGGTGGTGGTGTTCGTCACCGCGCACGACAACTGCGCGGTCACCGCCTACGAGCTGGGGGCGCTGGACTACCTGCTCAAGCCGGTGCGGCCGGAGCGGCTGGCCGAGGCCGTCCGCCGGGTCGACGAGGCGGTGCACCGCGCCGCGGCGCAGGACAGGCCCGCCGTCGACCGTCCGCCCGAGGACGAGATGGTGCCGGTGGAGCTGGGCGGCCGCACCCGCCTGGTGCCCCGCCGGGAGGTGACGTACGTGGAGGCGCAGGGCGACTACGTGCGGCTGCACACCGCCGAGGGCAGCTACCTGGTGCGCATGCCGCTGGCCCAGCTGGCGCGCCGCTGGGAGGCGGCCGGGTTCATCCGCATCCACCGCAGCACGCTGGTGGCCCTGGCGCACATCACCGAGCTGCGCTTCGACGGGGGCCGCGCGGCCGTGCAGGTCGGGCAGGAGCTGCTGCCGGTCGCCCGCCGCCACACCCGGCAGGTGCGCGACCTGCTGGTGCGCCGCTTCCGCAACGCCGACCCGGACGGCCGGTCCGGCGAGCCCGGCCCCCGGCGGGGCGAACCCGGCGCCGGGCCCGGCGACCGGCCGGTCGGCGGACGCGC
>NZ_BAABDO010000035.1:0-51908 GCF_039539665.1 Actinomadura keratinilytica | reverse complement strand
CGATCATCTGGGAACCCTGGTAACCACCACCGCCCCGCACCGGCGGCCCGTCCACTGCACCCGCAACGCCGCCAGCACCTGCTTCACCACCACGCGACCGGCAGGCACCCGCATGCCTCCGGCCCGCCACCACACGCCGCCCGTAGCAGGGCAGCCCCGCGCATACGCGCTGCCCTGCGCCAACTGCAAAGCGAACACCCATCTCCAACCAGCACCGCTCTGACCTGCGCACTTGCCCAACCGCCGGACTGCTGCAGAATCCACCCGGTACGGCCATACACAAGCCGCGCCCACCTGCGGCTTTACCCTCGGGCCGCATCATCACCCTGGAGGTATCGCGCCTAGATCCAGGAGACGGGACGTGAAGGCCCAGGGCAGCGCGCTCCAACTCAGGGCGGCGGAGGCTTAGGGGTCAGGCTGCGGGGGTGTCGCGGAGGAGCGGGCAGGACATGCAGCGGGGGCCGCCGCGGCCGCTGCCTAGTTCGCTGCCGCTGATCCGGATGACCTCGATGCCCGCCGCCTCCAACTGCGCGTTGGTCTCGATGTTGCGTTCGTACGCGACCGCCACACGCGGGGCGATGGCCAGGGTGTTGTTGCCGTCGTCCCACTGCTCGCGCTCGGCGGTGACCGGGTCCAGGCCGGTGTCGATGACCTTCAGGCGGTCCAGGCCCATCGCCTCGGCGGCGGCCTCCAGGAACGGGCGCGACTCGGCCACGCGCAGGTCGCCGTCGTCGGTCGTCACCGTATAGGCGGTCATCGAGTCCGCCATCGGCGGGTACATGACCACGGTGTCCACGTCCACCATCGTGCACACGGTGTCCAGGTGCATGGTGGCGCGCTTCTGCGCGATCGGCACGGCGAGGACGGTGTGCGCCAGCCCGGTGTCGAACACCTGGCGGGCGAGCCGCTCCGCCCCGGCGGGCGTGGTGCGCTCCCCCGTGCCGACCGCGATCACACCGGGGCACAGCAGCAGGACGTCCCCGCCCTCCATGTGCTCCAGCGTCGGGTCGTACACCCACCGCACCCCGGCGAACCTCGGGTGGTGCGCGTAGACCAGGCCGATCAGGGCCGACTCGCGGTGCCGGGCGGGCATCGCCAGGCTCGTCACCGCCACCCGGTCGCCGATCCAGGTGCTGTTGTCGCGGGTGAACAGCAGGCTGGGCAGCGGGTCGATGATGAAGTCGTGCCGGTCCAGGAGCCGGTAGACCAGGCCGTGACCGGTCTTCAGCTCCTCGTGGGCCAGCCCCGCGATCAGCGTGTGGGCGAGTTCTTCGGGGTCCTGGTCGCGCAGGTATCCCTCGACCACGCCGCGCAGCTGGTCGCCGAGGCGGGGGTCGTCGAGCACGCCGCTGATCGCCTCGTCGCGCGCCGTCTCGTACTCCAGCACGTCCTGGAGCAGCTCGGTGATGTAGAGGACCTCGACGCCCCGGTCGCGCAGCGCCTGGGCGAACGCGTCGTGCTCCTCCTGGGCGCGCCCCACCCAGGGGATGCCGTCGAACAGCAACTTGTCGTTGTTGCGCGGCGTCAGGCGTTTGAGCTCCGCGCCCGGGCGGTGCAGCAGGACGGTCCGCAGCCGTCCCACCTCGCTGGTGACCCGGTGTTCGGTCGTCTCGCCCACACCGGCAGTCTATGTGGCCCCATTTTCGCGCCTACCGGCCGATCCGGACGGTGTGCCACCATCGCCACGTGATCAGCCGCGGAACGCTCCCCCTGCACCTGACGGCCGCCACGCTGCTGCGGGTCTCGGCGGAGGGGATGGCGACCGCGCTGGTCCTGACGGTGGAGGCCCGCACCGGACGCGCCGCCGACGCCGGGTTCCTGCAGACCGCCGCGACCCTGCCGTACGTGCTGAGCGGCCCGCTGATCGGCCACGCGCTCGACCGGGCCCGCCGCCCCCGCCCGCTGATCATGATGCTGGCGGCGGGCTACGCGGTCGCGGCGGCGTCGCTGCTGCTCATGGCGGGACGCTCCCCGCTGGTGCTCGCCCTGCTGGTCGCCGCGGTGATCGGCGTGACCGAACCCGTCGTCGTCGCGCTGACGAGCCTGCTGCCCCGGTACGTCCCGGCCGAGCGGCTGCCGCGCGCGTACGGGCTGGAAGCGTCGAGCTACAACGTCGCGGCCATCGCCGGTCCCGGCCTCGCCGCCGGCCTGGCCTCCGCCACGACCGGTACGTACGCGGGCTTCGCCGTCGCGGCCAGCGCGATCGTCGCCCTGCTCGTCCTCCCCCTCCTCCCGATCCCCGGCCCCGCCGCCCCGATACCCCGCGACGAGCAGACGGCTGCCGAGGCCGACCCCTCATCCGGGTCGTCCGGCGCGGGCGAGGCCGCCTTGTCGGCACCCGGCCGCGAAATGAGCCGGGGCACCGACGCGGACGGCGGCGCCCCACAGCCGGCCGGGCCGGCCGGTAGCGGCGAGGCGGCAACGCAGGCACCCCGCCAGCAGACGGGCGGGAGCACCGACGCGGACGGGCGGGCGGCCGCCGACGCCGGGGGCGGGCGCGGTGGCGCGCGGGTGCTGGTGGACGCGGTGGCCGGCGGGTTATGGGTGCTGGTGGGCAATCGGGTGCTGCGTGCGCTCACGGCGGCGACGTCGCTGGCGTGGCTGGGGTGGGGCGGCATCGCGATCGCGGCCGTGCTGCTGGCCGAACGCCTGGACGCCGAGCCGAGCGCGGGCGGCCAGCTCATGGTGGCCGTCGCGGTGGGGTCGCTGGCCGGTTCGCTGGCGAGCGCCCGCTGGCTGCGCCCCCGGCATGCCGAACGGGTGATGGTGGTGGGGCTGGTGGCCTTCGGCGGGGCGCTGGCCGCGTTGGCGTGGGTGCCGTCGCTGCCGTGGGCCCTGCTGTGCTTCCTGGCGGCCGGGCTGTGCGAGGGCCCCGTCTTCGCCGCCACGCTGATGCTGCGCCAGCGCGAGTCGCCGCCGGAACGGCTGGGGCAGGTCAACACCACCGGCGGCAGCCTGAAGATCGGCACGTTCGCGGTGGGCGCGGCGCTGACCGGGATGCTCGCCGACCATCTGGGCCCGGACGGCCTGGTGCTGGCCATCGCCGCCTGCCAGTTCGCGGGTGCGGCCGTGGGCCTGCTCCTGCTCGGCATCACCGGACGCGCGGACCGCGCCGCCCGATCACGCGCCTGAAAAATCAATCGACAGCGTCGCGGCCGCGTTCGTACTCTCGGAGCATGTTCTTCGCAGCCGGCGCCCGCACGCTCGCAGAGGTCACTCTGCTGAGCGCGGCGCCGGCTGCCTCCCTGGCAGCGGCGGCTGATACGGCAGCCGATACGGCCGCATTCGACGGCCTGCGAGGCTGACCCTCCTCCGTCCCACCTCCGATGAGAACCAGCGGAGGGGGGTTGTCACCAGAACACGAGCAACGACCGCGTGAAGCATGCGCGGCCGTACGCCCGTGCGGTTCTCACTTCCCCACGAACGAGTGAGGACGATTCCACATGGCCAAGCCGCTGTACGAACGGACCAAGCCGCATCTCAACATCGGCACGATGGGGCACGTCGACCACGGCAAGACCACGTTGACCGCCGCCATCACCAAGGTGCTGGCCGAGCGCGGGCTGGCCGCGGCCGTCCCGTTCGAGCGCATCGACCGGGCCCCCGAGGAGCGCGAGCGCGGCATCACCATCAACATCGGCCACGTCCAGTACGAGACGGCCACCCGGCACTACGCCCACGTCGACATGCCCGGCCACGCCGACTACGTGAAGAACATGATCACCGGCGCGGCGCAGATCGACGGGGCGGTGCTGGTGGTGTCGGCGCAGGACGGCGCGATGCCGCAGACCCGCGAGCACATCGTGCTGGCCCGCCAGGTGGGCGTGCGGCACGTGGTGGTCGCGCTCAACAAGGCCGACGCGGTCGACGACCCCGAGCTGCTCGACCTGGTGGAGCTGGAGGTCCGCGAGCTGCTGTCGGAGTACGGGTTCCCCGGCGACCAGGTGCCGGTGGTCCGGGTGTCCGGGCTGCGGGCGCTGGAGGGCGACCCGTACTGGACGGCCCGCATCGTGGAGCTGCTGGACGCGATCGACGCCTACGTGCCCGTCCCCGAGCGGGTGCTCGACCGGCCGTTCCTGATGCCGGTGGAGAACGTGCTGACCATCACCGGGCGCGGCACCGTCGTGACCGGCGTGGTGGCGCAGGGCGCGATCCGGGTCGGCGACCCCGTCGAGATCGTCGGGCTCGGGGACACGATCGCCACCGTCGCCACCGGCCTGGAGACGTTCGGGCAGGCGATGCACCACGCCGAGGCGGGGGACAACACCGCGATGCTGCTGCGCGGTGTCAAGCGGGACCAGGTCCGGCGCGGCCAGGTGATCAGCACGCCGGGCGCGATCCGCCCGCACACCCGGTTCCGCGCCCGGGTGCGGGTGCTGACCGCGGAGGAGGGCGGCCGCAGCAAGCCGTTCTTCCACGGGTACCGGCCGCAGTTCCACTTCCGCACCACCGACGTGGTGGGCGGCGTGGACCTCGGCGGCGAGGGCGCCATGGCGATGCCGGGCGACACCGTCGAGATGGCGGTCGAGCTCGGCAAGCCGGTCGCCATGGCCGAGGGCCTCGGCTTCGCGATCCGCGAGGGCGGTCGCACGGTCGGCGCCGGCACCGTCACCGCCGTGGCGGACGAGTAGGCCGCATGCGCCGGCGGGCTCTCTCCGGGGGAGGGAGCCCGCCGGCCGGGGCGCTGCAGGCGCCGTCGGGTGGCCGGGTGGTCAGTTGGTTTCGGGTCAGAGGGCCCGCATGCGGGCGAATCACTGGCGGACCCGGTTCCGATGTGGTGGGATTCGTGATCATTCCCCGTGTGTTTCCCGACCTGGAGAACGAGTGCGAGCCCCCCGCGCCCTGATCCCCCTGCTTGCCGTGTGCGGCGCCGCGGCGGTCGTGGTGACCGCCGGTGCCGGTGCCGCGATCGAGGGAGCCCCGAACCTCGGACCGGCCCTGGCCGACGGGGCACGGGAGGTCCCCGCGGCCACCATCACCGCGATGACCTGGAACGTCTGCGGCGACTCCGCGTCCGGATGCCCGCTCGGATCGCGTCCGGCCGACCTGGTGCGCGAGATTCCCCGCCAGGTGGCGGACGTCCGCGTCGGCGGCCGCAAGGTCGACATGGACGCGGTGTTCCTGCAGGACATCTGCTCCGGCGAGGTGGCCGCGCTGCGCAAGACGTCCCGGTTCAAGGCGTGGAGCTGGGAGTTCGCCGCCTACCGGGGGTCCGACGGCGCGCCGCGCAAGTGCGCCAACGGGCAGGGGAGTTTCGGCGTGGCCATCGGCTCCCGGGAGCGCCTCACCGACGTGCGCACCACGGAGCTGCCCTCGCCGTCCACCGTGCGGCGGGTGGCGCTGTGCGGCCAGGCCGCCGCCTGGCACACCAAACTGTGCACGGCGCGGCTGAGCTCCACCGGCTGGAACGACGACCCGAACGGCGCATGGCGGCGCAAGCAGGCCCAGAAGGTCGCCGAGGCGGCCGGGACGGGACGCGTCGTGTTCGGCGGCGACCTCGGCGAGCAGCCCGAGTCCCGCAACCTCGACGTGCTCTACCGCGACTACGCCGAGTGCGACCAGGGGCCCGGCACCGCCCGCACCGGCGCCAAGACCCGGCAGGACGCGGCCGGCACGCCGGTGGAGAAGACCGACTACCTGTTCGCCTACGCGCCCGCCGGGATCTCCTGCGGGGTGCCGGAGACGCCGGTCCGCTCGTCCGACCACCGGCCGGTCGGCGCGGTCGTCCGCTTCCCCGACCACGAGGCGACCATCGAGGCCCGCTGATCCGGCCGGGTGCGGGCGCCGCGCGGCGCCCGCACCCCGGATCCACCGGGCTCAGTGGACGGCGCGGTCCTGGCCCTGCCAGTACGGGGCGCGCAGGTCCTTCTTGAGGATCTTGCCGGTCGGGTTGCGCGGGATGGCGTCGCGGCGCTCGACGGACGTGGGGCACTTGAAGTGCGCCAGCCGCTCCCGGCAGTAGTCGATGATCTCCTGCTCGGAGAACTCGGCGCCCTCGGCGGGCACGACGAACGCCTTGGGCGTCTCGCCCCACCGCTCGTGGGGCACCCCGATCACCGCGCAGTCGGCGATGCCCGGATGGCTCATCAGAACGTTCTCCACCTCGGCCGGGTAGATGTTCTCCCCGCCGGAGATGATCATGTCTTTGACCCGGTCGTGGATGTACAGGTAGCCGTCCTCGTCCAGGTATCCGGCGTCGCCGGTGCGGAACCAGCCGTCCTCCAGCAGCGCCGCGGCGGTGGCCTCCGGCATCCCCCAGTAGCCCTTCATGTTCTGCGGCGTCTGGCACAGGATCTCGCCGACCTGCCCGCGCGGCACCTCCTCCAGCGTCGCCGGATCGACGATCCGCAGGCGGCAGGCGGGGTTGGGGATGCCCGCGCTGCGCAGCCGGTGCGCGTTCGGGCCGCCCGGGTCGTGGTCCTCCGGCGGCAGATAGGTGATCGCGCCGGTGGTCTCCGTCAGCCCGTAGACCTGCATGAACCCGGTGCCGGGCAGCAGCTCCATGGCGCCGCGCAGCACCTCCTCGCTGATCGGGGACGCGCCGTACAGCAGCAGCCGCAGGCTCGACAGGTCCGCCTCGCGGACCTCGGGCATCAGCTGCATGAACTGCAGCAGCACCGGGACGAGGAACACGTGCGTCACCCGGTGCCGTTCGATCGCGCGGGCGATGGCGACCGGGTCGGGCTCGCGCACGATCACGCCGGTGAGTCCGTCGAACACCGTGCACACGGTGAGCGCGCAGCCCGCCACGTGGTACATCGGCATCGCGACCATCATCACGGTGTCGTCGTCGATGCCCCACAGCTCGTTGGTGAGCGGCAGCACCGCGTTGAAGTTGTCGTGGGTGAGCATCACGCCCTTGGGCAGCCCGGTGGTGCCCGACGAGTAGAGCTGGACGAACACCTCGGCGGTGTCGGCTTCCGCGTCGGGGGGCGTGGCCGGGGGCTCGTGGGCGCCCGTCCATTCGGCGTAGTCGCGGTAGGCGTGCCCGGAGCCGCCGATGACCACCACATGGGTGGTGTGCTCCAGCTTCCCGGCGACCGCGTCCAGCACCTGCACGAACTCGGGGCCGACGACGAAGACCTTCGCCTGCGCGTTGTTGACGATGTAGGCCACCTCGTCGGGCGCGAGGCGGTAGTTGATGGGCACCTCCGCGGCGCCCACGCGGGCCGCGCCGAACAGCAGCTCGGCGTACTCCAGGGAGTTCTTGTCGAGAACGGCCACCCGGTCGCCGCGCCCGACCCCGGCCGCCCCCAGCGCCGCCGCCACCTGGTCGACGCGCCGGTCGAAGTCCCGGTAGGTGATCTGAACCTCGCCCGCGATGTAGGCGAGCCGGTCCGGATGACGTTGCGCGCGTTCGCGCAGCACCTGGGTCAGGCTTGGCACGGAGATCCCCTTTCGCCGGTGACCACGGTTGTCTGCGCATCATGAGGTCACCGGCGGGCGACGGCAAGGGCCTCCTTGCCCAGCTGCGGCCCGGCCGGCGCTATCTGCTCTTGGCGCCCTTGGCGACCAGGGTGACGGCCAGGAAGACCAGCACCGCGACGAAGCCCACGAAGAAGAACAGCTTCAGCATCGACAGGATCCAGCCGATGACGCCCATGAGCAGCCACAGGGCGAGGATCACGCCGACGACCATCAGAATTGTCCGTCCCATGCCTCTCACGGTATTGCGCGGTGCGGGACACGTCATCACCCTGTGGGACGACTCGGCGGCCGCGTTCCCCCGCCCGAAGGCGGAACACCCCCTGAGACAGGAGTAAGGGCCGACGGCGCCGTGCGTGGTCGTCGATGACGTCGACGTCGGGGCGGCGGAGAGCATCGCCGCAACGGCGGCGGCCGGGCCTGTGGCGCCGCGCCTTGGCCGGGCTGCCCCTACGGGCTGTGGCGCTTACCGCGGCGGCGGGACATCTCGACCCGGCTGCCCAGGCTGACCCGGCCGCCCCGGCGTGGGCTGGCCAGAGTACGGCTCTCCGGGGGCGGTCCCGTACCCTCCGGGCGGCGGCGTGTACGCCCCTACGGGCTGTGCTGCTTACCGCGGCGGCGGGAGGTCCTGACCCGGCTGTCCCGGGTTCGGCTGGCCGGGAGCATCCGGATACGGGGGCTGCCCCGGGTTCGGCTGTGCGGGATACGGCTGCCCGGGGGCGGCCCCGTACCCTCCGGGCGGCGGCGTGTACGCTCCACCGGCCCCGGGGAGCGGGTATCCGCCGCCTGCCGGGGGCGGTGCGTACGGGCCGCCCGGAGCCCCCCATGGCCCGGCGGCGGGCTGCTGCTGGGGAGCCCGGCCCACCATCATGACGCGCAGCCCGGCCAGTGCCGCCGCGACGATGGGCGCCAGCAGGAACAGGAACCAGGCGAACACGGTGTAGTGGCCGAAGGCGCGGAAGTACGCGTCGAGGTACCCCGGCTCCGGCGTTTGGCCCTGCATCAGGTTGTAGCCGTAGGCGCCGAGGAGGTCTCCGAAGATGTTGGCGATGATCGCGAACACGACCGCCAGGATCGGCGCCACCGGCCCGCGCGGACGGGTGAACAGCAGCGGCCCGGAGACGGCCGCCCCCATCACCACGGTGCCGATCGTGGCGTACACGTCGAGGACCGGCCCGTCGGGATCCTGGCCCATCTCGGTGACGAGGAAGAAGAAGACGATCGCGAACAGCGCGTTGATCGCCGTGGCGGCGGCGCCGCCGATCAGCAACGCCACGAACGGCGCTCCGCCGGAGGGGGCGGTCCGGGTCGAGGACATGCGGCCATTAAACAGACCGTCTGTCACAACCCGGTGACGCACCCCCGCGCCCGCGCCGAAGGCGAGGCCGGGGCGACGCGCCCGCCCGCGCGGCGGGGGCGGGGTGGGCGGGTCAGCGGGCCACGGACTCGTCGATGGCGCGGAAGGTGGGGCAGGGCCAGCGCCACATGCAGGCGCGGCAGCGGCGGATCGGGGTGTCCGGGTCGCTGGTGATGCCGCCCGAGTCCTGCGGCCGGTGCAGTTCGATCAGGCGGACGGCCAGGTCGGCCAGCATGATCACCTCGTCCCGGGCGCCGGCCAGAAAGGACAGGTCCTCGCGCGACAGCCGCACCTTGACCGGGACGTGCCCGGTGTCGTTGACCAGGCGGGACAGGTACTGGACGGAGGAACGCCACGGGGTCGACTTCGCCGACCGGGCCCGGATCGCCTCGATGCGCTCACGCAGCCGGACCTCGCGCGGGTCTCGCTCGGTCTTCACGCCCGGCACCCCCCACGCGGGGCCGCCGCCGGGCTCGCGGGGCGCCGTCCGGGGCCCGCCGCCTGCCTCTGCCGCTGTCGCACCCGCTCAGCGTCCCCTAATTCCTGGCCGCGCGGAGGGGAAATTACACAGTCCGCACCCAGGGGCGACCCCCATAGCGGGAGGAGCCCGCCAAGTGTCGTAATCAAGACATTGCACAACGTCATTTGCCAAGGTCATACGTACCGGACGCGAGGACACGGCGGTTCGGGGCAACCCCCTGGCCCGTCGCCGCTCGGCCCGATAGTGTGCCGATCGTGGAGCTGAATGTCTCGACCGCGTCTCAGGGAGGTAACGCCGTCGTCACAGCGACGGGCGAGCTCGACCTGTACACCGCGCCGCGTCTGCAGGCCGCCCTGGCGGGCCTGCTGCGCGAGCCGGTCGACCGCGTCGTCGTCGACCTGAGCGGCGTCGAATTCTGCGACTCGACCGGCATGAACGTGCTGCTGGCGGCCATGAAGCGGCTCAAAGAGCAGGGCGGCTCGCTGGAGCTGGCCGCGCCGCGCCCGGCCGTCCGGCGCATCCTGCAGGTGACCGGACTGGACACGGTGTTCACCGTGTGCGACGCGGTGCCTGTCCTCGACGTCGGCTGATCCGGCGCCCCCGGCGGGCTCCCGGGGGCGCGGCGCCGACGACCGCCTGAACGACGAGCGACCCGCGGGGGAACCACCCCGCGGGTCGCCGCCGTTAGCGGGCGGTTCCCGCGAACCCGCACTACGATCGCCCGTATGCAGGACGTAGCGGTGGTCATCCCGGCCAAGGACGAGGCGGACCGGATCGCGGCGACCGTCAAGGCGGCGCTGGAGCTGCCCGGCGCCGGGCTGGTCGTGGTGGTCGACGACGGTTCCGCCGACGGCACCGCCCGGGTCGCCGAGCAGGCCGGGGCCAAGGTCGTGCGGCACGGCCGCAACCGCGGCAAGGGCGCGGCGATGGAGAGCGGCGCCGAGGCGGTGCGGCTGCTGGACGACGACCGCCGCGAGCCGCGCCACCTGCTGTTCCTGGACGCCGACCTGGCGGAGACCGCCCGCGAGGCCGCCCCGCTCGTCGAGCCGGTGCGGCGCCGCGAGGCCGACATGACGATCGCGGTGTTCTCCACCACGGTCAAGCTGGGCGGGCACGGGTTCGTGGTGCGGCTGTCGCGCGACGGCATCCGCCGCGCCACCGGCTGGGAGGCGACGCAGCCGCTCAACGGGCAGCGGTGCCTGACCCGGGCCGCGTTCGAGGCGGCGCGTCCGCTGGCCGCCGGGTTCGGCGTCGAGACCGCCCTGACCATCGACCTGCTGCGCCAAGGCTTCCGGGTGACCGAGGTGGAGGTGCCGCTGGCGCACCGGGCCACCGGCACCGACTGGCGGTCCCAGCTGCACCGGGCCCGGCAGTTCCGCGACGTGGCGCGCGCCCTGGCCGTGCGCGAACCGGCCGTGGCGCGGCTGCTGCGCGGCACCCGCCTGCCGTGACCCCGTCTTGTCCCGGTGCCGCGGCCTCCGGCGCGGCGGGCGGCGCCGCCGGGGCCCGCGCGGGCCTGGCCGCCGTCGGGACGAGCCTCGCCTGCTTCCTGCTGACGGCCCTGCTGGGCCCCTCGGCCATGCAGCCCGAGCTGCGCGGCCCGGCCGGGCAGCCGCCCTACTCGCTGTCCGTCCACCCGTCGCCGCACCTGGTGATCGGGCTGGTCGCCGCCGGCATGATCATCGGGACGGCGGGCCTGGCGCTGTGCTGGCGCGCCGTGCGCAAGGGCCGGCGGTACCGTCCGGGCGCGCTGATGGCGGCCGGGCTGCTGGTGACGGCGGCGTTCGCGCTGATGCCGCCGGTCGGGTCCGCCGACCACCTCAACTACGCCGCCTACGGCCGCATGGCGGTGCTGGGGCACGACCCGTACTCCACCAGCGCGGTGGACGTGCCCGGCGACCCGGTGATCAGCGAGGTGGAGGAGTGGCGGCGCACCCCGTCGGTGTACGGGCCCGTCGCGACCGGCACGCAGGCCCTGGCGTCCTGGGTCGGCGGCGACTCGGTGCGGCTGACGGTGTTCGTGCTGTCGCTGTTCAACGCGCTGGCGTTCGCGCTGACCGCCTGGATCCTCTACCGCACCGCCGACACCGACGAGCGGCGGCTGCGGGTCGCGCTGCTGTGGACGTGCAACCCGCTGCTGCTGTACCACCTGGTCGGCGGCGCCCACAACGACGCGCTGGCGGTGTGCCCGATGGTGGCGGGGCTGGCGCTGTTCGCGGCGCGGCGCGGCCGTCCCGGCACGGTGCCGCGCTCGCTGGGCGCCGGGGCGCTGATCGCCGTCGGCGGCGCGATCAAGGTGCCCGCCGCGCTCGTCGGCGGCGGGCTCGCCTGGGCGCTGGCCCGCGACGGCCGCGAGCCGGGGGCGCGCGGCTCGGCCGCACTCCGCCTGGCGGCCCTGGCCGCGGGTGCGCTGGCGGTGACGGCGGCCACCTACGCGTTCGCCGGCCCGCACACCTTCGACCAGCTCAGGCGGGCCGCCGACCAGGTGTCGCTGGCCACCCCCTGGCATCTGGTGGACCTGCTGGTCGGCCGCGAGAAGCGCGTCTTCATCAAGATCGGCTGGTTGACGCTGTTCGCGGTGCTGGCGGTGCTGCTGGCCCGCGCCCTGCCCCGCGTCCGCCCCGCCGCGGGGGGCGCCGACACGGGGGGCGAGGGCGAGCGGGTCGCGGCGGCGCTGGTGCTGGCCTGGCTGCTGGCCACGCCCTACGAGCTGCCCTGGTACAGCGGGTTCGCGTGGGCCGCGCTCGCGCTGCTGCCGTGGTCGCGGTTCGACTGGGTGCTGCTGGCGCACACCGCCGCGCTCAGCCTCGGCTACCTGCCCGCCCGCGACCCGAAGCTGATCGGGCTGCCGTCCTCGCTGGACTTCCTGCTGGACGTGGCGCGGCCGGGCGTCATCCCGGTGCTGCTGACGGTGATCCTGATCGTTGCGGTGCGGATGTGCCTTCGGCGGCCAGATCCAGTTCCAGCGCCCGGACCGCCGCCGCGAGCAGCAGCGGGGTCGCCAGGCTGAACGCCACCGACAGGATCACCACGCCCGAGTCGTTCACCAGCGTGCCGACCACCCCGACGGTGAGCGCGCACACCAGCGCCGGACGCATCGTCGCGCACCGCTCGTACAGCCGTTCCAGCAGCGAGGCCCGCCACTTCAGCGGCCGGATCAGCACGAAGTACAAGAACGCGATGGCGCCGGCCAGCGCGAGCGTGAACGGCCAGTAGCCCAGGCTGCGCAGCATGGCCTGGAACTTGCGCACCACCACGTCCCAGGCGTCGCCGTTCATCAGGTCCTGCCAGAACCGGCCCAGGTGCGTCGGGTTGGCGCTGCGCGAGTTGACGTAGGAGATCAGCAGCACCAGCGCGGCGCCCAGCAGGCAGAACAGTCCGAGCCGCAGCGCCGACACCCGCTGCCCGGTGGCCATCAGGCCGAGGACCGCGAACGCGGGCACCATCGCGATCACGCCGCCGAAGTCGCTGCCCCAGGCGGGCAGGCCGTCCACCGCGACCGCCGCCGCCCCGACCGCCGCGATGATCGCCACGGCGGCGGCCCGGCGGCCCGCCCGCACCGGACGCTCGGCCAGCCACGCGGCGGTCAGGATCGCCGCCACCGCGAACAGCGAGAACGCCTGGTTGCCGAACCCGTAGAACCGGCCGGCGATGATCGCGTTGTAGCCCATCAGCGTGTTGAGCTGCAGCCGCGAGTCGGCCATGACGTCCGCCGCCAGCGTCAGGGCGGTGAGGGCCGCGATCGCCAGCCCGGGGCCGAGCACCGAGCCGCGCCACGGCCCCGCCCACGCCAGCACGGCCACCAGCACGCTGAACCCCAGCACGGTGGCGACGAGCGCCGGCGTCGGGTGCGGCAGGTTCCACCACGGGACCATCCCGGTCAGGAACGTGGCGACCGGAACCGCGCCCCCGACCAGGGCGATGAACCGCGTCGTGCTCAGGATGCGCGCCCGGGACGCGGGGACGTTCCACCGCCGCCGCAACGCCACGCCCGCGATGCCGTAGAGCAGCAGCTGGGCGCCCCCCAGCACCCACCAGAAACCGCCCTGCACGTGCCGGATCGCCTGGGCGGCGACGTCCTCGTCCCGCAGCCGGTCGACCTTCCCCATGGTCGCGGTGTCGCCGCCCCCGGCCGTGCGCCACGCCGACCCGACCGCCTCCTTGGGCTGGGGGAGCCCGAGCACCTTCAACGTGGTCGCGGTGAGGTCGGTGAGGGTGACCAGGGCGGTCTGCCGGGTGGCGCTGGACGTCAGGTACCCCGGCTGGTAGGTCTTGCCGCCCTCGCCGGTGGGGCCCTGCGCGACGGCCACGCGGATGTGCGGCTTGATGTCGGTGTCCGACAGCCCCGCCACCAGCACCGTCGTGCCCCGGGGGAGACCCGCCAGCACCTGGGCGACCCGCTGGTCCGCCGCCCGCGCGGCGCGCGCGCGGGCGCGGGCGGTCACCGGCACCTGCTCGCCCTCGGCGTCCACCCCCGCGGTCAGGTAGGCGCGGAAGATGTCGTCGATCTCCACCCCGATCAGCGCGCACCGCGACCAGTCGGCGGCGGGCACCTTGTCGGGGGACGGGGCGTACCGGTCGACGCGTCCCGCCCCGTCGGCCAGCCCGAACACGGCGCCCGGCCCGACGGCCAGGGTGCAGCCGCCCGCGCCGCGCACCGCGTCGCCGAGCAGGCCCACCCGGGCGTGGTAGGAGGTCCGCGAGTTGTCGTCCTTGATCGACTGCCAGCCGGGGGCCAGCGCCCCGCCCTCCGGCGGCGCGCCCTCCTGTGCCCCGGGCCGCTCCGCCGTCACCGGCGCCGACGGCAGCGCGCAGTCGCCGTGCGCCAGCCGGGCCCGCTGCCCCGCCGACACCGTGAGCCAGCCGTCCATCGGGCAGGTGTTGACCCGGGTGGTGCGGATGCTGAGCGCGCCGGCGGCGCCCTGCCCGGTCAGCCGCCACAGCGTCGGCGTCCCGCCGCGGGTGACGTCCTGCCACGTCAGCCCGGGGATCCCGATGATCGCGACCCGTCCGGTGGGCGCGGCCGCGGCGCGGGCGGAGGCGGAGGTTTCGGCGGCGTGCGCGCGGGGGGACGACACGGCGAACAGCGCGAGCAGCGCCGCGCCGACGGCCACAATGGTCGCCACGACCCTGCGCGTCTCGGCCGCCGCCCCCCGATGCGTCATGCGTGCCAGGGTAGTGGGCGGCCTACATCAGGATGGGGACATGGGCGAACGTATCGGTACGGACCAGCCGGAGCACCGGCGGGCGGCGCCGGCCCCGTCCGCACGGGCGGCCTCGCCGGCGAACCTGCTGATCCTGGCGGCCGGGATCTGCGTCGCGGTGGCGGCGGTCGCGCCGATCGTCGTCCACTGGCTGACCAACCCGCCGGACCAGCGCATGGTCGACCTGGAGGTCTACCGGGACGGCGGACGCGCCGTCCTGCGCGGGGCGCCGCTGTACGAGGTGCTCACCCAGCCGCCGCAGCTGCTGCCGTTCACCTATCCGCCGATCGCGGCCGCGATGGCGGTGCCGTTCACCCTCATGTCGTGGGGCGCGGCCCAGGTGACGTGGATGGTGCTGCTGTACGTCGCGCTGGCGATCGTGGTGTGGCTGTCGTTCCGCGACCTGATCCGGCGGGCGGGCCGGTGGGCGCCGCTGGCGGCGGGCGCGCTCATCGGCGCCGCGGCCTGGCTCGTCCCCGTGTACGACCAGGCGCGGTTCGGCCAGGTGGGGCTGTTCCTGCTGGCGATGTGCCTGGCCGACTGCTGCGTGCGGACGCCGCGCTGGCCGCGCGGCATGCTGGTCGGCCTGGCCGCCGCGATCAAGCTGGTGCCGGGCGTCTTCCTGATCTACTTCTGGATCACCGGACGGCGGGACGCGGCCGCCAACGCCGTGCTGACCGCCGCCGTCGCCGGCCTGGCCGGGTTCGCGCTGCTGCCGGACGACTCGGTCGACTACTGGTTCGGCGCGCTGCTGGAGGGCGGCGACCGCACCGGCGCCGTCAACGGCACCACCAACCAGGCCATCAACGGCATGCTCGCCCGGCTCTACCTGCCCGGCCCGATCACCGGCCTGCTGTGGCTGGCGCTGGTCGCCTTCGTGGGCTACCACGGGTTCCGGCTGGCCCGCCGCGCGACGCTCGCCGCCGACGCGATGCCGCCGGGCCCAGACGCCCGCTCCGCCCTGCTGGCGGGCGTCGCGATCACCGGCCTGCTGTCGGTGCTGCTGTCGCCGGTGGGCTGGATCCACCACCTCGTGTGGATCATCCCGGTGATCGGCGCCGTGGCGGGCGACGGGCGGAACGTCCGCAGATGCCTGTTCGCCGGGCTCATCTGGCTGTACTTCCTGTTCCCGCTGCCGTGGTGGGGGACCCGGCTGATCGGCCCCGACCACTCGATCCCCTCGATCGTGGTCGGGCGGATCATCCAGAGCTCCTTCGGGCTGGCCGCGCTGGCGCTGATCGTCCTGCTCGGGCGGCGGCTGATCGACCGGGTCCGCATGTCCGGACGGCCTGTTTCCGCCAGTTCATCGCGCCGGGAGGACGGTGTCGGTACGCTCACTCCGTGATGCTGGTAGCGGTGGCCGTCGCCGGGTTGGTCGCCGGGGTGGCCGGTCTGTCCATCGCGGTAGTGGCCCACAACAGGGTGAACCAGGTCGTCGACGAGTGCGGTGCGATGCTGCGGCGGCAACTTCAGCTCACCGCCGGAACGGTGGACGGCCAGGCCCTGCGCGACCTGGCCATCGTGCACTACGACGCGCTCAAGGAGATGTCGGGGCACCGGTCGTTCTCGCTCGCCCTGATCAACGCCAACGGCGACGGCGTGGTGATCAGTTCCATCAACGGCCGTACGGAGACCCGCACCTACGCCAAGCCGGTGCGCGACGGCCACCCCCTGGAGAAGCTGTCCCCCGAGGAGAACCAGGTCCTGCGCGCCGCGCGCCTGGGCAAGGGGCCCGTCGTCACCATGGACGACCCGCTCGCCGACTTCGGCGGCCGCACCCCCACCCCCCGCGCCTGACTCCCCCTCGGGCCCGGCGTCCGCACCGCGCCGCGTTCGTGACGGGTTCATGATCGGTTCTTTGCCGGTGCCGGCCCGGACGGGCACGTAGACTCGACGTCCACACCACCTGTCACACAGCCCGCCGCGCGTTCTCGGCACGGCGGAGGAGTCAAGTCATATGCCATTGGGACAAGCGTGCACACGGCCGGGGGGCGTCACGTGACCAGGACGTACGCGTTCCTCGGTCCCCGGGGCACATTCACCGAGGCCGCCCTGAGCCGGCTGCCGGACGCCGAAGGCGCCGAGCAGGTACCGTACGACACCGTGCCCGCCGCGCTGGACGCCCTGCGCCGCGGCGAGGCCGACGCGGCGGTCGTGGCGCTGGAGAACTCCGTCGAGGGCTCGGTGCCGACCACGCTGGACGAGCTGGCCACCGGCGAGCCGCTGCAGATCGTCGCCGAGGTGCATCTGCCGGTGTCGTTCGCGCTGCTGGTGCGGCCCGGCACCACGCTCGCCGACATCAAGACCGTCGCCTCGCACCCGCATGCGCAGCCGCAGTGCCGCCGCTGGCTGGCCGAGCACGTCCCGGACGCCGAGTGGCGGGCCGCCACGTCCAACGCCGAGGCCGCCCAGCGGGTCGCCGACGGCCACTACGACGCCGCGCTGGCCGGGGCGTTCGCCGCCGACCGCTACCGGCTGTCGGTCCTGGCCGAGGACATCCACGACGTGGCCGACGCGGTGACCCGCTTCATCGAGCTGCGCCGCCCCTGCGTCCCGCCGCCGCGCACCGGCATGGACCGCACCACCGTGGTCGCCTTCATCGGCGAGGACCACCCCGGTGCCCTGCTGGAGATCCTCAACGAGTTCGCCATGCGCGGCATCAACCTGACGCTGATCCAGTCCCGGCCGACCGGCGCGGGTCTGGGTTCGTACCTGTTCTGGATGGACTTCGAGGGGCACGTGGAGGACGCCCGCGTCGGCGAGGCGCTGATGGGCCTGCGCCGCATCTGCGCCGACGTGCGGTTCCTCGGCTCCTACCCCCGGGCCGACCAGGTCCGTCCGGAGATCCGCCGCGGCACCCACGACGCCGACTTCACCGAGGCCGCCGCCTGGCTGCGCTCCATCCGCAGCGGCCGCGCCTGACCCCGGTTCAGCGCAGGAACACGCCGTACTCGGCGAGCCGCGAGGTGAGGGTCGGGGGCAGCCCCGCCAGCGCGGCCGCCTCCTCGGCGGAGACGAAGCCGCCGCACCGCTCGCGCACCTGGACGAGCTGCTGCGCCTGCTCAGGCGTGATGCCCAGGACGGCGACCAGGACGGGGGCGGGTGCGTGGTTGACGTCCACCAGCCCGCCGTCGTCGAAGGCGCGGGGCAGGTCGGGCCGGCCGATGCGCATCTCGATGGCCATCGCCGGGTCGCGGTTGACGATCTCCATCGCCCGCCGGCGCAGCTCGCGGCGGTGCTGGACCTCCAACTGGGCCCGCTGGAACGCGGCCGACCTGTGGTCCGGCGCCTGGAAGAAGACGCGGGCGCGGATGGCGAAGGCGTGGACCGAGGCGCCCACCGTCGCGATCGCGGCCGCGATGCTGAAGGCGGCGTCCTCCGCACCGGTGTCGGGCGACTCGGCGGTGATGAACATGACCGTCCAGGCGGCGAGGTAGATGCCGGTCGCCAGCCACAGCAGCAGGGATCTCAGCCGGGCCGCCGCGAAGCCGAAGATGAAGGGGGTCGCGATCCCCGCGGTGAACAGTGGGCTCAGCGCCCACACGATGCTCAACCCCCGCCGCTGCGGTGTCGCCTGCGCCATTGATTCTCTCCCCGTTGTCACTTTTTCGACGCTTGGCGACATAAGTTGGTTGCTGGGGTGGACGTCCGCTATTGGACGCCATGGCGGGTAAACCACCGGCCCGCGGAGGACGCCGCCGTCGTTACTCGCGCGCGCAGGGGTGCACCGCACCGGTAGCCTCAGGTGTGTGATTGACCTGCGAGCTCTTCGAGAGGATCCCGAGCGGTTGCGCGCCTCGCAGCGCGCCCGCGGGGAGGACGAGACCGTCGTCGACACGCTGCTCGACCTGGACGAGCGGCGGCGCAGTTCGCAGTCGGCGTTCGAGCGGCTGCGCGCCGAGCAGAAGAGTTTCGGCAAGTCGGTGTCCAAGGCGCAGGGCGACGAGCGGCAGCGGCTGCTGGCCCGCGCCAAAGAGCTGGCGCAGCAGGTCAAGGAGGCCGAGGCCGAGGCCGACCGGCTCGGCGCCGAGCTGGACGCGCTGCTGAAGACCGTTCCGAACATCATCGAGGAGGGCGCCCCGCCCGGCGGCGAGGAGGACTTCGTCGTCCTGGAGCACGTCGGCGAGCCTCCGGAGTTCGACTTCGCGCCCAAGGACCACCTCGAGCTGGGCGAGAGCCTGGGCGCGATCGACATGGAGCGCGGCGCCAAGGTGTCCGGCGCGCGGTTCTACTTCCTGACCGGCGTCGGCGCCCGGCTGCAGCTGGCGCTGCTCAACCTGGCCATGGAACAGGCGATCGCCGCCGGGTTCGTCCCGATGTACCCGCCGGTCTTGGTCAAGCCGGAGGCCATGGAGGGCACCGGGTTCCTCGGCGCGCACGCCGCCGAGGTCTACCAGCTGCCGCAGGACGACCTGTACCTGGTGGGCACGTCCGAGGTGCCGCTTGCCGCATACCACATGAACGAGATCATCGACGGGCTGCCCCGGCGGTACGCGGGCTGGTCGTCCTGCTTCCGCCGGGAGGCCGGCTCCTACGGCAAGGACACCCGGGGCATCATCCGGGTGCACCAGTTCGACAAGGTCGAGATGTTCTCCTACTGCCGTCCGGAGGACGCCCACGCCGAGCATCTGCGGCTGCTGGAGTGGGAGAAGGAGATGCTCGCCAAGGTCGAGCTGCCGTACCGGGTGATCGACGTGGCGGCCGGCGACCTGGGCGCCAGCGCGGCCCGCAAGTACGACTGCGAGGCGTGGGTGCCGTCGCAGCAGACCTACCGCGAGGTGACGTCGACGTCCAACTGCACCGACTTCCAGGCGCGGCGCCTGGCGGTGCGCTACCGGGACGAGGACGGCCGCAACCAGCCCGTCGCGACGCTGAACGGCACGCTGGCCACCACCCGGTGGATCGCGGCGATCCTGGAGAACCACCAGCAGGCCGACGGGTCGGTGCGCGTGCCCGAGGCGCTGCGCAAGTACCTCGGCCTGGAGGTGCTGGAGCCCGTCAAGCGCTGAGCGCCGACTGGACGCCCGTACGCGGCGGGGCGCCTCCGTCGTTCCCCCGAGGCGCCCCGCCGCGCGCCGTTCAAGCGCCCTGTGGCCGAGCGGCGGCCTCCCCGCCGATCTGGGCGGCTTCCCGGAGTCGGCCGCGCCCTGTTTCGGCCCGCGTGTCCGGCCCGCGGGGGTGATCCGCACGGCGGACGGCCGGGCCGCGGGCCTCACGCAGGGCACTGTCTGACATATCGCCTATGGTGTGTCCCAGCCGTGCCCGCCGTCGTCATACCGACCCCTCGATGCGCGACGACCCCGGGACGCGGCACGACGGGAAGGTGACATGTCTCCAACCATGCCGCGCCTGGTCGCCACTGACCTCGACGGGACGATCGTGCGTTCCGACGGGACCCTCTCGCCCCGCACCGTCGACGCCCTGGCCCGTGTGGAGCGCGCGGGCGCGCTGCTGGTCATGGTCACCGGGCGGCCGCCGCGCTGGATGCACCCGGTCGCCGAGGCCGTCGGGCACCGGGGCGTGGCCATCTGCGCCAACGGGGCGGTGGTGTACGACCTGCACACCGAGACCGTGCTCCGCACCCGGCTGATCGCCCCCGAGGTGCTCGCCGAGACGGTGCGGCGGCTGCGCGCGGCGATCCCCGAGCTGCGGTTCGCCGTGGAGTACCCGCACGGGTTCGTGTTCGAGGCCAGCTACAACCTGGGCAGCTGGGACGCCGAGGCGCTGGGCGGGCGGGCGGTGGACGGCGAGGCGCTGGTCAGCCGCGGCGGCACCAAGCTGCTGGCGTTCCACCCCGACGCCGACCCCGACTCGCTGTCGGTCAAGGCCCGCGAGGCCGTGGGCGACCTGGTCACCGTCACCCACTCCTCGGGGAGCGGCCTGCTGGAGATGAGCGCGCACGGCGTCACCAAGGCCAGCGCCCTCGCCGAGCTGTGCGCCGAGTACGGCATCCCGTCCGCCGACGTGGTGGCGTTCGGCGACATGCCGAACGACCTGCCGATGCTGACCTGGGCGGGCACCTCGTACGGTGTGGCCAACGCGCATCCCGTGGTGCTGGCGGCGGTCACCCACACCACGGCGGGCAACGACGACGACGGTGTCGCCCAGGTCCTCGAAAGGCTCTTCCCCGGCGTTCCGGAGGACGGGGCCCGCTGATCGCAGCGCGATGACCGGCGGCGCCCGGCCTACAGGTAGGGGCCGGACTGGCGGCGGCGCTGCTCCTCGTCGCCCTGCTGGGCCTGCGGCATCATCCCCGACGGCAGGGCGCGGCGCATCTGCTCCAGCTGGGCGCGCGCCGCCATCTGCTGGGCGAACAGCGTGGTCTGGATGCCGTGGAACAGCCCCTCCAGCCAGCCCACCAGCTGGGCCTGGGCGATGCGCAGCTCGGACTCGCTCGGCACCGCGTCCTCGGTGAACGGCAGCGACAGCCGCTCCAGCTCCCCGATCAGCTCGGGCGCCAGGCCGTCCTCCAGCTCCTTGATGGACGACCGGTGGATCTCGCGGAGGCGGGCCCGGCTGGCCTCGTCCAGCGGCGCCGCCTTCACCTCCTCCAGCAGCTGCCGGATCATGCTGCCGATCCGCATCACCTTGGCGGGCTGCTCCACCATGTCGGTGACCGACTTCTCGTCACCGCCCTCGGACTTGCCGCCCTCCACCGCGATGCCGTTCGGGCCGACCACCAGAACCTGCGGCTCCTGCTCGGCCCGGCCTCCGGACGGGTTCTGCGCAGACTCGTTCATGCTGTCTCCAGGGGTTTCAGACGGTCAGGACAATCTTGCCGACGTGCACGCTGTCCTCCAGCAGCCGGTGGGCCCGCGCCGCGTCCGCCATGGGGACCGTGCGGTCCACCACCGGCCGCACCGCCCCCGACTCCAGCAGGGGCCACACGTGCTCGCGCACCGCCGCGACGATCTCTGCCTTCTCCTCGGCGGATCGCGCCCGCAGCGACGTCGCGTGCACCAGCGCCCGCTTGCGCAGCAGCTCGTTGAGGTCCAGCTCGGCGCGGCGGCCGCCCTGCAGCCCGATGACCATCAACCGGCCGCCGACGGCCAGCGCCGACACGTTGCGCGCCAGATACGCCGCGCCCATGTTGTCGAGGATGACGTCGAACGGGCCGTACTCGGTGAAGTCGTCCTCGCGGTAGTTGATCGCCTCGTCGGCGCCGAGCTCACGGCAGCGTTCGGCCTTCTGCGCGCTGCCCACCGTGCACAGCACCCGCGCCCCGTGCGCCCGCGCGAGCTGGATCGCCATGGTGCCGATGCCGCTGCCGCCGCCGTGCACCAGGAACGTCTCGCCCGCGCGCAGCCCCGCCAGCATGAAGACGTTCGACCACACCGTGCACGCGACCTCGGGCAGGCCCGCCGCCTCGACCAGGTCGACGCCGCGCGGCACCGGCAGCACGTGCCCCGCGGGGACCGCCACCCGTTCGGCGTATCCCCCGCCGCCGAGCAGGGCGCACACCTCGTCGCCGACCCGCAGGCCCGTCACGCCCTCGCCGAGCGCGGCCACGCGGCCGGAGACCTCCAGGCCCGGATACGGGGGAGCGCCCGGCGGCGGCGGGTAGAAGCCGCGGCGCTGCATCACGTCCGCCCGGTTCACCGCGCCGGCCGCCACGTCGATGAGCACCTCGCCGGGCCCGGCTTCCGGATCGGGGACCCGCGTCCATTCCAGGACGTCGGCGTCCCCCGGTTCACGGATGACGATGGCATGCATACGGATCACGCTACCGGCCCTTCGGCACGCCCATCCCCCGATATCCGGACGGCCCGTCGGGCGGCAGGAGTGGATCTTCAACGGAGGCGCATGGTAAAGGCGCACGGGTATCCTGCCGTGGGGTCATGCCAACCAGCTCCAAAGGATCGTTCGAGGCGGGGTCGAGGGGAGAACCGGTGGCGAGGAACGAGCACGACGGACGGTCGCTGGAGGAGCGCCTGGCATCTCTGGACGCGATGAGCAGCCAGGGCGCCGAGACGTCCCCGCCCGGTGACCCGGGTGGAGACGAGCCGGTCAAGCCCGCCACCGAGTCGCCGCCCGCGGCGGCCGCGGCCTCCGACGACGCCGCGTCCCCGGACCGGGGGGCGGCGGACGCGGAAGGCGCCCCCGCGGACGAGGGCACGGCCCCGGAGGCCGAGGCGGCGCAGCGTCCGGCCCCGGACGCGTCCGGAAACGAGCCCGCGGCGAGCCCGCCGCAGGTCGAGACGCCCGCCGAGCCGTGGCTGTCGGCTCCTCCGCCCTTCCAGGGCGCCCCGCCGGCCGCACCGCAGTCTCCGGCCGACGCGCAGCAGCCGCCGAGCTTCCCCCCGTACGGCGACATCCCCATGCCCCAGTACGGGCCGCCCCAGCCGTTCGACGCAGGCCAGCAGCCGCCTCCGCCGCCGCCCCAGCCGTACGACGGCAGCCCGATGCCGCAGCCGTTCGACGGCGGCATGCTGCCCCCGCCGTACACGGGCATCTCCGGTTACGCACCGCCGTACGACGCGGGCCAGATGCCTCCGCCTCCGCTGCCGGGGCACCTGGGGCCGACGCCGCCTCCACCGGGGGAGCACCCCGCCCCGCAGCCCCCGCCCGCCTCCGAGAACGGGCAGCCTGCGCAGCCGGCTCCCCCTCCCTTCCAACCGGGGCCGCCCGCCCAGGAGCCGCCGCCGACCGTGTACGAACTGTCGCCGTTCCCCTACGAGCAGGCAGCACCCCCGTACCAGCAGGTGCCGCCGCCGTACCAGCAGGCTCCGCCCGCCGGGGAGCTGGCGCCCTCGGCCGGTGAGCAGACGACGCCCGCTGGAGACCAGACGCCGTCTGCCGAGCAGGCGCCCCCCGCCGAACAAGCGCCGCCCACCGAGCAGGCACCGCCCGCCGGGGAACAGGCGCCGTCCGGTGAGCAGACACCGGCCGGGGAGCAGACGACGCCGCCTCCGGAGCAGCTGCCGCCGTACCCCGGCGACCAGTCCGGCGGCCCCGCCCCGCAGCAGGGCGCCCCCCAGGGCCCGCCCCCCGGGGCCGAGGAAGCGCCTGCCCAGCAGGGCCAGCCCGGCCAGCCGGACCAGCCCATGCCGCCCGGCCAGCCGGGCGTGCAGGTGCCGTACGAGGTCCAGCCGGGGCAGCCGCCGGTCCAGCCGCCGTACGGAGGCCAGCCGTGGCAGCCGGGGCAGCCCTACGGCGCGCCGCAGCCGCCCGCCCCCATGCCGCAGTACGACCCCAACAGCAACCCGGTTCCCGGCTTCGACGGCCCGCCCCCCGGCTATCCCCCGGCGCCCGCGCCTCCGGCGGTGCCCGCGCAGCCCCCGGCGCAGCCGGCCCCGCAGGCCCCCCAGGCCCCGCAGGCCCCGCAGGGGCCGCCGCCGCAGAGCGCCGAGGCCCTGAGCTCGGAGAACCTGCTCGGCCAGCGGCGCATCGCCCCCTCCGGCGGGTGGCGGCGCGCCGTCTACAAGGCCACCGGCGGCAGCATCCACCCCAGCGAGTCGCAGGCCGAACTGCGCCGCAAGGACCTCATCGCCCGCGCCCGCACCCCGGTGCAGTCCGGCCACCACCGGGTCGCGGTCATGTCGCTGAAGGGCGGCGTGGGCAAGACCACCACGACCGTCGGGCTCGGCTCCATGCTGGCGTCGCTGCGCGGCGACCGGGTGATCGCGGTGGACGCCAACCCCGACCGCGGCACGCTGTCGGACAAGCTGCGGCTGGAGACCGCCGCCACCGTCCGCGACCTGCTGAACAACCGCGACAAGATCTACCGCTACGCCGACGTGCGCGGCTTCACCTCGCAGAACGCGGCCCGGCTGGAGGTGCTGGCCTCCGACCGCGACCCGGCCATCAGCGAGGCGTTCAGCGCCGAGGACTACGCGGCGGTCGCCGTGGTGCTGGAGCGGTTCTACTCGATCTGCATCACCGACTGCGGCACCGGCCTGCTGCACTCGGCCATGTCCGGGGTGCTCAGCCTGGCCGACCAGCTCGTGCTGGTCAGCTCCCCGTCGGTGGACGGCGCCCGCTCCGCCAGCGCCACCCTCGACTGGCTGGAGGCCCACAACCACGGCCACCTGGTCCGCGAGGGCGTGGTGGTGCTGTCGATGGTCCGCAACCGCACCCGCAGCCAGGTGGACCTGGACAAGCTGCAGGCCCACTTCGAGAGCCGCTGCCGCGGGGTCGTCCGCATCCCCTACGACGACCACCTGGAGGAGGGCGCCGAGGTCGAGCTGGAGCAGCTGGCCTCGTCCACCCGCGAGGCGTACCTGAAGCTGGCCGCCATGGTCGGCGACGGCTTCGCCGTCAAGCGTGCGCAGTCCTGACCGCCCGGCGCCGGCGCACCGGCCGTCGGCGCCGGCCCGGGCGCGTCGGCCGAAGGGAGGCCGGGGCCGGCTCAGCGGCGCAGGTCGACCAGCGTCTTGACGGCCTCCCGCCGGTCCATGGCGGCGTATCCCTCGGGCAGCTCGTCGAGCCCGACGACGCGGTCGAAGACCGGCGAGGGATCGACTCCGCCGGACAGCACGTCCGGCAGGAGTTCGGGGATGTACGTCCGTGCGGGGGTGATCCCTCCGGCGAGCGTGACGTTGCGGCGGAAGAACGTGCGGACGTCGACGCCCTCTCCGTCCTGGGGCACGCCGACGTAGCCGACCGCGCCGCCGGGACGGGCGGCCTCCAGGGCCGTCCGCAGAGCCGTACCGGTGCCCACGCATTCCAAAACGGCGTGGTATCCGCGCCCTTCGGACAGCTCCAGCAGCCGGCGGGCCGCGGCGTCGCCGCGAGCCTTCAGCACCTCCGTGGCGCCGAACCGGCGGGCCAGTTCGAGGCGGTCCTCGTGGGCGCCCACCACGGTGATCCGCTCAGCGCCGAGGCGGGCGGCGGCCAGCACCGCGCACAGCCCGACGGCTCCGTCTCCGATGACCGCGACGGCCGCCCCCGGGCCGACCCGGGCGGCACGGGCGGCATGGTGGCCGGTGCACAGCACGTCCGCGAGCGCCAGCACCGGCACCAGACGAGGATCGCCGGGCCCGACCGGTACGGGGACGAGCGTGCCGTCCGCCAGGGGGACGCGCACCGCCTCCCCCTGGCCGCCGTCGAGCGCGCCTCCCCACGATCCGCCGTTGGAACAGGACGTGGGCAGACCGGCCCGGCAGAACTCGCAGGTGCCGTCGGACCACCTGAACGGAGCCAGCACCACCTGCCCGGGCCGGACCGCGGTCACCTCGGCCCCGACCTCCTCCACGACCCCGACGAACTCGTGCCCCATCCGGAAACCGCGCTCGCTGGGCGCCATCTTCCGGTACATCCACAGATCGCTGCCGCAGACGCCGGCCAGCAGGACCCGGACCAGGGCGTCGGTCGGTGCCGTGATACGCGCGTCGGGAACGTCGGCCACGCGCACGTCACCCGCTCCGTACATGATCGCCGCTCGCATGGCGACGATGTTCTCAGGCGGGCGACGGCGCGTGCCTCATCCCCTGGGCTTGATGACGCGGGTGCCGACGTAGGGTTCGAGGGCCTCCGGCAGTTCCACCGACCCGTCCGGCCGCTGCCCGTGCTCGATGATCGCCGCCCACAGCCGCGGCGTCGCGATGGCCGAGCCGTTGAGCGTGTAGACCGGGGCCGTCTTGCCGCTCTCGGTGCGGTACCGGATGTTGCCGCGACGCGCCTGGTAGTCGGTGAAGTTGCCGACCGAGGAGACCTCCAGCCAGCGCTCGACGCCGGGGGCGTACACCTCCAGGTCGAAGATCCGGGCCGAGGAGAAGGTCAGGTCGCCGGTGCACAGGTCGACGACCCGGTAGGGCAGGCCCAGCGTCCGCAGCGCCCGCTCGCAGTCGGCGAGCAGCGCCTCGAACTCCTGCTGGACGGTGTCCGGGGTGCAGATCCGCACAAGCTCCACCTTGTGGAACTCGTGGACCCGCTGGAATCCGCGGGTGTCCTTGCCGGCCGATCCGGCCTCGCGGCGGAAGCAGGCGGTGTGGGTCATGTACCGCCGGGGCAGCTCGTCGGGGGTGAGGATCTCGTTCTGGTGCAGCCCGGTCAGCGGCACCTCGCCGGTGGGGATGAGCCACAGGTCGTCGGGCTGGATGCTGTAGGCGTCCTCGGCGAACTTCGGCAGGTGCCCGGTGCCCACCATGAGGGGGCCGCGGACCAGGTGGGGGACCAGCACCTCGGTGTAGGTCTCCCGGTGGAGATCGAGGCCGAACTGCACCAGGCCGCGCAGCAGCCGCGCGCCGTCCCCGTAGAGCAGGGCGAAGCCCGACCCGCTCAGCTTGGCCGCCCGCTCGGCGTCGAAGATGCCGAGGTCGGCGGCGACCTCCCAGTGCGGGCGGTACTCGCCGGCCTTGAACTCCTCGGCCGGCGGACCCTCGTAGCGCACGACCACGTTGTCGGCCTCGTCGTGGCCGACCGGGGCCGCCGGGTCGGGGATGTTGGGCAGGCGGAGCATCAGGTCGCGGAACCGCTCGTCCGCCTTGCGGTAGGCGTTCTCCTGGTCGGTGATCTTGGCCTTGAGGTCGGTGAGCCGGCGGCGCTCCTCCTCGGCCGCCGGGTCGCCGCTGGCCTTCAGCCGCCCCACCTGCTTGGCGCGGCGGTTCATCTCCGCGCGGTTGCGCTCCAGCTCACTCAGCAGCGATCGACGCTCGACGAGGGCCTCGCGGGCCTCCTGCACCGACTCCGCCGGAACGCCCTTCCCGGCGAGCGCCGCGGCCACGGCATCGGTGTCTTCAAGCAATAGATTCGGGTCGATCATCTGCCCCTCCCAGGCTGTTGAGCGTGACGACTCTACTGAGAGTCGTCGGCCGCGGCCATCGACTTCGCGCTGTACCGCGCGGCGGTGGCCTTCGCTCCGGCATCCGACACGGCGGCGGGCCGGACGCGCGAGGCCGGCCCGCCGCGGCGGAAGCGTCACCGCGAGTGCCCGGCGCCCGTTGGACGGCGGCACGACGCAGGATCATTCCGCCACGTCAAGCCTACGGCGTGTGCGAGGGTGGACGCTCTGACCTGCCGCCCGGCGCTCCGACGCGCCGCGGCGCCGAAGAGCCGCCGCAGGCGCCCGGCTCACCGACGCCCTCGGCCGGGCCGGCGGACGCCTGGAACCGATCGAACGGCTCGCCCCGGCGATCACGCGGCTGGAAAGGCCATGGAGAAGAGGCCGGGGACGAGTCGAAGGACCACGGCCGCCGGCCGCGGGAGGTCACGCGGCCTGCCCGGCCGGAAGGAAGCATCGGAAATGGAAGCGCCTCCAAGCCGCGTCCTACGGCCCATGGCGGATCCGCAGCACTGCGGCGGCCAGGGTGCCGCCGGTCCGGTGACGACGCTGCGCCTCGCTCCGGACCGGTTGATACGGCGTTCGACCGTGAACGGCTGGGTGCACGCCGTCGTGCGGCCCCCGGGCGGCGGCTGTTCGAGGCGCTGACCGCGCTGAACGGCACCGGACCGGCCATCTGCCCCCTGCCACCCGACCTGCCCGCCCAACGCTGCGCACGCTGCTGGACGCCCTGGCCCCGCACGCCGTGCACACCGCCGACGGGCCGCACGAACGCCCCGGGGGGCGGCGGCCGCCGACACGGTCGGTGCGGCGCTGGGAAGGCAGCCGCCTCGGAAACGGGCGGGCGGCCGCCGCCTCGGTCTGCGGCCGGGCCGCCCGGCCCACCGATCGACGCAACCGCCGATGACCGGGATCGACAGGACATGGCTCAGGTCGTGTCGGGTCATCCTCTGCATGCTGCTGCTGATCTCGTGTGCGGGTGGGGCGGCGGCCGGGTGGTCCGCCGCCGACCGCGGGTCGCGGCTTCGGTGCCGTCATGGGCGAACGCGCCGATCACAGACCGGACGGGCCGGCCCGTCTCGATGCGGCCGCCCTGTCGACGGCACAACGTGGTCGAACGCCGCAGCAACCGCCCAGGTGCAACGGCCTGAGGGACCCTGAGGAAGAGGTGTACGTGCCGGTGGTCTGATCAGGTGGGAGGGGACGGACGGCGTCCCCGGCGTCATGCGAAACCCGGGCGGCCGCGGCCTGCCGGAACCGATGTGGCGCGGCGCCGGGACACCGCCGGCTCCGGAATGCGGTAATAACACCCTGACCTGCGGCGACTGGGGGGTTTACCGGTGACCGCCGACACCCTGCCTCCCCGTAGTGCATAGCGACGCAGGCTCTTGAGAGCCCCGTGTTTCTTATCACCGCGACCGACGGCTATGCAAGAGCCTCTCAGTGAACAAATCCATTCCGGCGTCCCCCCTGGAACTTTCCAAGAGTTCGATCTACGGTGAGTTGACCTTGATCGTCCCAGTCGTCCGTTATGGAGGGCAGCAGTGATCACAACCACCCCCACCCGGAGCACCGCGGACTCGACCAAGGTGCGCCCGACCTCGCTGTCGGCCGCGCTCCGTGAGACGACGGCCAAGCGGGAAGCGGACCTGATCCGTTTCCGCACCTGCTGCGCCGACCCGCGCGCCAGCAAGTAGTTCACCGGAAACAGCAAGTAATCCAGCGGAAACATCGAGCCGGGCGCCCGACCTCGAGTTCGGGTGCCCGGTACCGAAGTGCGCGCCGGGCCGGCGTGAAACTTACCTGCCCATAAGCCTTCTCTTACTTCTCGGAGACACGTGCCTACTCTGTCGCTGCTTGACCGCCGAGGCGGAATGCACTCTCTGATCACCCAGCCCGGCGACACCGTCGCTGCCGCGTTGCTGCGAAACGCGATTCCGCCCACCTCCACCGTCACGTACCGGGGAGACGACGAGATCGTCCCCGACAATCACGTACTGGACCCGAACAGCACCTACGTGGCCAGGCTGATCGAGGGGTACGACATCGTCGGCATCCGGCGGCTGTACCAGACGCAGGACAGCAGCGCCGCCTACGTGCACCGGCGACTGGGGGTCGCCCCCACGGGCGCGCTGCGCATGGAGTCCACCCCGCTCGACCTGGAGGGCGCGGAGGCACACGTCGAGGGCGTGGTGCGCGACACCATCGCCGAGTTCGGTCTGCTGGAGAGCGGCGACCAGGTCGTCCTCGGCCTGTCGGGCGGTGTGGACAGCGGGTCTCTGCTCATGCTGCTGGCCGCCTACCGTGACAGCGGAGCCGTACCGGACCTGAACATCCACGCGGCCACCTTCCAGGACTTCGACAGCAAGTGGTCGGAGACCTTCGACTTCGCCCGCGGGCTCGCCCAGCGGCACGGTGTCGACCACCATGTCATCGAGGCCGGATACGCCGAGAAGGTCTTCCATCTCAACCGGCCGATGGCGCAGATCCTCATGCATCTCATGGAGACCGAGGACGCGCACCTGGCGATGTACGCCGACCACCACTCCACGCGGCGGGTCCTGGAGGCCTACGGCGACGAGATCGGCGTGCAGAAGATCGCCCTCGGTCTGCACACGACCGACCTGCTCGCCGGCATGCTCAACTCCTTCACCACCGGATTCGACGTCGGTCCGATTCCCCGGCGCCAGGTGGGGCCCTACACCTACATCCTGCCGCTCGCGTTCACGCCGAAGCGCGAACTGCACCTGTACTACTCGCGGCGCACCGGGCACCGGCCCAAGCAGACCACGCCCAACCAGTGGGAGTTCAATCCCACCGACCGGAACTTCTATTACTACCTGGCCGACCAGATCCAGTGGTACTGGCCGGGAATCGAGCACTGGATGTTCACGGCGCACGCGCGCAACGCGGTGGACATGTCGGCGCGCTACCGCGAATGCGAGAACTGCGGTGGCTCGGTCGTCCAGCAGCCCGCCGTCGCAGTGGAATGGTCCGGGCTGTGCGATGTCTGCCAATTGCTGGACAAGCACGGCTGGATCGATCACTCCTAACGGACCCGGACCCGGGAGCACCACTCATGACGAGTACAGACGGCAAGCGAGTACCGCACCGCCGACTGCCGCTGATCGACAAGCGCGACCTGGAGCCGCTGCGCCCGGACGGCATCGTCGACGGCCGCCAGGTCTTCCAGATCAACGACCACGAGGCGCTTTTCTCCAACGAGGAGATGCTCTCGCCCCTGCAGCCCTACGCCGGCGCCTGGCTGCCCAAGATCGCAGGGCGCACCGCCTATCCCATACCGGACCGGGTGGGCGAGTACGGCACCTATTCCGAGTTCGTCAAGGCGCCCAAGTACATGGCGCAGTGGGTGCACTGGAAACAGCGTGCGGAACTGGTGCTCGAAGGCCGCTACCACGAGATCCCGGCGGCGCACTTCGAGGGCATCTTCACGCTGGTGTGCAACTTCAAGTGCCCGCACTGCACCCGGCGGGTCACCCGCACCCGATGGGTCGAGGGCGGCACCTGGGAGCACAACACCGAGGTCGAGAAGAAGAACACGATGCACCCGGAGGGGCTGCGCCGGGTGATCGACCAGCTCGCCGAGCACCGCACCGACGGCCAGATGGGCATCGTGTGGGGCGGCGGCGACCCGACGGCCAACCCGTTCACCTACGACGGCATGCTCTACGCCCGGAGCAAGGGCATCACCGCGAGCTTCCTGACCAACGGCACGTTCCTCGAAGTCGACCGGTGCCTGGACGCCGACCCGATCCTCATCCGGATCAGCCTCAACTGCGGCACCAAGGAGGCGTACAGCAAGTTCCACGGCTACCCGCGGGACTGGGACTACTTCGAGCGGGTCAAGAAGAACATGCGCCTGCTCGCCAGGCGGAAACTGGAGCGGGGCGCGCGCACCCTCGTCGGCATCTCCCTCATCACCGACGAGCGCAACATGGAGGACACCGTCGCCGCCGCCAAGGAGATCCGCGCGGTGGTGGACGAGTCGGGTCCCGGCATCGACTACGTCATCGCCCGGCCGGTGATGAACTACTCGCACTTCGACAAGGACTGGGCGCAGGTGCGCGAGGACACCAAGAAGCGCGCCCTCGACCTGGTCAGCGAGGGCGGCGAGGTCTGGCGGATCCTCAACGACCTGGGCATCCCGCTGATCCTGATCAAGGACTCCTACAGCGAGGCGCCGGACGAGACCGAGTACGACGACACCCGGTGCCTGGCCTACGGGATGTACGGCGAGATCCGGCACAACGGCGACGTCCAGCTCTGCTCGGACTCCTACGGCAACCCCGAGTACACCATCGGCAACCTGTTCGAGAACACCCTCGAGGAGATCTGGACCGGGGAGCGCCGCCGCAAGGTCCTGGACGCCATCAACGCCAAGGAGTGCTACAAGACCTTCTGCCCGCACAACTCCCGGGGGCACCACCACAACCGCGTCTTCCACCAGATCGAGCGCCTGCGCAAGCAGGGGGAGATCGAGCGGGTGCGCAAGTGGATGGAGGACCTGCGCGAGGTCACCTACCCGCTCGGCCACTCGTTCTTCGTCTGATGAAGGTACGGACCGGATGGCCGCTGCCCCACCGGGTGGCGGCCTACGGGGACGAGGAGCAGTTCCGGCGGGCCCGCAAGGAGGCCGGCCAGTGGGTCTTCTGGGAAGACCGCGTGGAGCTGGTCCTGGCGGGGCGGTACGACGAGGTCAAGCCGCTGCACGTCGAACTGTCCCCGACCTACCTGTGCAATTTCTCCTGCCCCTGGTGCAGCTGCCGCAGCGCCCGGGAGGACTGGTCCGACACCGACGTGTTCAACCATCCCCGCGCCACACCGCTGACCGTGATGCGGGAGAACAAGATCGATCACGTCCTGGACCATCTGGCGCCCGACCGGATCGGGATCATGTGGGTCGGCGGAGAGCCCACCATGAACCCCCTGCTGTATCCGGCGGCGCAGAAGGCCGACCGGCTGGGCCTGCCGCAGTGCCTGTTCACCAACGGCAGCCTGCTGAACCGGCGCCGCATCGGCGAGCTGTTCGACGCCAACCTGGTGTTCGTCCGGGTCAGCCTGAACGCCGTCAGCCCGGACGTCCACCAGCTGCACCACGACTACGACCCCAGGAAGAACTACGCCGAGCGGGTGCTGGACAACCTGCGCCGGCTGGCGGAGGTGCGGGCGCAGCGCCGCTCGCCCACGCTCTTCGGCGTGTCCGTCGTGGTCGACGAGCGCAACCTGCCGGATCTCGAGGCCACCGCCGAGCACCTGTGCCGGCTGGTGGACGAGTACGGGGACGGCTGCATCGACTACGTCATCTTCCGGCCCGCCTTCCCCTTCTACACGGCCCAGCTCGTGATCAACGACGACACCGTGGCGAGGTTCCTGAGCGTGGTCGGCCCCGGCGCCCCGTGGCGCCGGCGCCTGGAGGACGCCGGAATCGACGTGG
Organism: Actinomadura keratinilytica; assembly: GCF_039539665.1. NCBI lineage: Bacteria > Bacillati > Actinomycetota > Actinomycetes > Streptosporangiales > Thermomonosporaceae > Actinomadura > Actinomadura keratinilytica. The sequence goes on along the minus strand of NZ_BAABDO010000035.1, from coordinate 19,265 downwards.
TCGTGCCCGACGACGGCGGCGCGGACGAGCCGGACCGGGACGACGCCGCGGCCGCGGAGAACGACGAGTTCGGCTGCCTGGCCGCGGGCTGGTTCGGGGAGATCACCCCGAACGGGGACATGGTCGTCTGCTCCGACCGCTACGGCAATCCCGACTACTTCATCGGCAACGTCGCCGCGCGCAGTATCGGCGACATCTGGGACGGTCCGGAGCGGCGGGCCGTCCTCGACATGGTCCGGACCACCAACTGCTTCGCCCGGCAGTGTCCCAGCAACGGCCGGGGGTACTTCTTCAACCGGCTCTTCCGCGAGATCGAGCACTTCCGCAGGGAGGACCGCCTCCATGAGGTACGCGCGTGGATCGAGGACCTGCGCACGGTCCTCCCGCGTCCGACGCACAGCTTCTTCCTCTAGTGCGACAGACACCGCCCGGCGCGCGTCCGGGTGCATTCGACAGGGGTGACGATGACCGATGCCGTTCTCCGGCTGACCGAGCGCCATATCGACGACGAGGGAACAGCCAAATACCTCTGGACGCTCCACGACGGACGGCGTGTCGAGACCGTCTTCTTCTCCCACCACGCGGGGCCGGGCCAGTGTCTTTCGACCCAGACCGGCTGCGCCATCGGCTGCACGTTCTGCGCCACGGCGCTCCAGCGTCCGGCGCGCAACCTGTCCGCCGACGAGATCTACGCCCAGGCCGTCCGGGTCGACGAGGACTGCCGCGAACGCGGCCTGACGGTTCCGTGGCGCTTCGTCACCCTGTCCGGCATGGGCGAGCCGCTGCTCAACTACGACAACATGGTGGAGGCCGCGCGCCGGCTGTACGAGTGGACCGACATCGAGGTGGTCTCGCTGACGACCTCGGGCGTGGTGCCGCGCATCTACCAGCTCGCCGACGAGCCGACCTATCTCCAGCTGCACGTCTCGCTGCACGCCACCAGCGACGAGGTCAGGCGGCAGCTCATCCCGACGACGCGCAAGTGGGGCATCGAGGAGATCCTGACGGCGGCACGGCACTTCGCGCGGACGCGGGACCGCCGCGTCATCGTCAACTACCTGATGTTCGAGTCGGTCAACGACCGGATCGAGGACGCCCGGCGCCTGGTGGACATGCTGGAGCCCGAGCTGTTCGAGGTGCATCTGCTGCTGTGGAACGAGATCCCGGGCTTCCCGTTCCGCCGCATCGACGACCACCGGGTGGACGAGTTCCGGCGGCTGCTGTCCGACGCCGGGCTCATGGCCAAGCCCATGCCCAGCAAGGGCCGCGACATCCAGGCCGGTTGCGGGCAGCTGCTGGCCGAGCGAACGGCGTGATCGGCGGTGACCATGCCGCCGACCATCGACCTGGCCGACCACCTGTCCGGCTCGGCGTCGCGGCGCCGGGACGCCGCCCACCGGGCGGCGCAGTCGTGCACCGAGTTCGGGCTGTTCCTGCTGCGCGGCCACGGGCTCGATCCGGATCTGCTGCGTGACGTCCACGCCGTCGCCAGGGAGTTCTTCGACGCCCCGGAGGACTACAAGCGCCGGTTCCACCTTCCGGGGTCCTCGCGCGGCTACACGCCGCTCGGCACCGAGAGCCTGGCGTCGACGGGCGGGGAGACGGCACCGGCCGATGTCAAGGAGGCGTTCGCGATCGGGACGGCGGACGTCCCGGAACGCTCCGCCGAGTACGCCGGCGCCGGCCTGCGCACCGTCGAGTGGCCCGACCGTCCGGCCCGGTTCCGCGAGACGCTGCTGGACTACTACCGCGCCGCGCACGCGCTGGCCGGGCGGGTCATGGGGCTGCTCGCCGACGCGCTGGGCGTTCCCGAGGCCGCCTTCGCCGACAAGATGGACCGCAGCGCGGACTTCCTGCGGTTGATCGGCTATCCGGAGCAGGACCGCCCTCCAGAGGCCGGGGCCATGCGGGCGGGTGCGCACACCGACTTCGGCGTGCTGGCGATGATCGCCGCCGACGACGCCCCCGGCGGACTGCAGGTCCAGACCCGGGACGGGCGGTGGCTCGACGTGCCGGCCCCGCCCGGCACGCTCGTGGTCAACATCGGCGACCTGATGGCCTACTGGACCGGCCGGCGGTGGCGGTCCGCCGTGCACCGGGTCGTCAATCCGCCGGCCGGGGCGGCGGGGGCGACGCGCCGCCAGAGCATCGTGTTCTTCCACAACCCGAATCTGGACGCCGTCATCGAGCCGCTCCGGCTCCGGGACGCGCCGGGCGAACCGCGGCCGCGGCCCGTCGTCGCCGGGGAGTGGCTGACCTACAAGAGCAGGCGGCAGCGGACGCCAGCCGCGCCGGGCCCGCAAGGGTGACGCACGGCGGTCCGCGGACGACAGGCCGATGGGAATCAGCGACCAACAGGACGAGGAGGTAGACCATTCCGGGCGTACCCATGGCCGCGGAACGCGCCGATGCGGTACTGCGGTGGCCGCAGGACCTCGGGCACTCCACGGTGCAGGACGACGCTTCCTTCGACGACAGGGCGTTGCTCGCCCCGGACGGCGCCCGCTCGGTCGCCGCCGCGCACGGACTGCCGCTCGACGCCATCGACGCGCTTGCCGCACAGATCCGCGCGCGCCTGCGCCGACCGCCCTACTACACCGTGGTCCGCGGTGTCGGCTTCGGTTCAGGCGCTCTGCTGTTCGGTGTCCTGGCCGGGCGCATCGGCCGCCTGGCGCACCCCTACCCGGATCCGAGCTACACGGCCACGCGCATTCTCCGACCGCGGGAGTCGGCCCGGATGCAGGGGTGGGGCGTCCTCACCGAATGGCTGCACACCGACAGCGCCAACTGGCCCGCACCCAACGACGTCACGATGCTGCAGTGCGTGGAGCCCGACCAGTCGGGCGGGGGCGTGTCCCTGCTGCTCTCCCTGGACGACGCGCTCGAAGAGATCAAGGACCGGCTCGGTATCGCCGCCGTCGACCGGCTGAGCGGCGAGGTCCTGCCCTGGGCGATCGACGACGGCCTGGGCGGCGGCGAGCTGCGGGCGGTACCGCTGACCCAGGAGGGCCTCCGCTGGCAGCCGTTCCGGGTCGCCACCGCGGTGGAACGGTACGGTAGCGCCCTGCCGCACCGGGACACCATGGAATTCATCCGCATGGTGGACACCGTCATGCTGAGCAGCGCGCGGCTGCACCGGTTCTTCCTGCGCAAGGACGATCTGCTGGTCGTCAACAACCGCCGCGCCCTGCACGCCCGCGACGCCGTCCCCGATCCGGCCCGTTCCCGCCGGCGGGTCCGGCACTGCAAGGTGGACCTGACCGGGCCGCCCGCGGAAGGCGGCGGCCCCGCGCGAGCCCGGGCGGCCGATGGGGACTAGCGCCACCATCGCGGCCAGCTTCCCGGCGGGCCCGCTGTCGCGGCCGCTGCGGCGGCTGTGCGACCGGCTCGGCATGGACGTCCGCTTCGACCAGCTCGCCGCCGGGCTCGTCCAGTTCCGGCGGCAGGCGGGCGGGCGCGGCCGCGACTGGGACATCGTCGTCCTGCGCACGGTGGACTGGATGGACGCGGCGCCGGACGGCCGCGCCGCGCGGCGGGAGCGGTTCGCGGAGAACCTGTCGGCGTTCCTCGCCGGCCTGGACGGTCCGGGCGGTCCCGCCGTCGGCTCGATCGTGTGCCTCTACCCCTCGCCGCCGGGCGCGTCGGCGGCGGACGTGGCGCGGTGCGAAGCCGAGCTGGTGGACCGGCTGAGCAGGGCGCAGCGCACGACCCTGATCACGGCGTCGCAGGTCGTGCCCCGGTACCGGGTCGGCGACGCGAGCTGCCAGGAGGTGGACGGCGAACCCGTCTACGGCAACGAGCTGCACACCGCGTTCGCCGCCGAGATCGCCCGCGCCGTCCACGCCCGGGAGAGGCGCCCGGTCAAGGTGATCGCCGTGGACGCCGACTACACGCTGTGGGAGGGCGTCTGCGCCGAGTCCGGCGAGCGGGGGCTGCGGCTCGGCCCGGGGCGGGAGTCCTTCCAGCGCATGCTGCTGGAGCGCCGGCGCCAGGGCGTCCTGCTCTGCCTGGTGACGCAGAACGCCCGCCAGGACGTGGAGCGGGCCTTCGACGAGCACGACTTTCCGTTGACGCTCGACGACTTCGCCCTGGTCGAGGCCGGGTTCGAGGCCAAGCCGACGAAGCTGCGCAGGGCCGCGGCGGACCTGAACGCGGCACCCGAATCGTTCGTCTTCGTGGACGACAATCCCGGGGAGTGCGCCCGGATGCGCGCCGAGATGCCCGCCGTCCACACCCTTCGCTTCCCCCAGGACGACAAGGACGTCGGCGCGTTCCTGGAGCACGCGTGGCTGCTGGACCCGCCGGACACCGGCCCGGTCGCCGTGGACCGCACGCAGCAGTACCGGGCCGAGGTCGGCCGCAGGCGCGCCATGGCGCAGGCGGCCGACCGGGAGCGGTTCCTGGCGGACCTGGACCTGCGGCTGTGCGTGCGGGAGGCGCGCCCCGAGGACGTCCCGCGGATCGCCCAGATGAGCGACCGCGTCACCCAGTTCACCACCTGCCCGTCCCGCAGGACGCAGGCCGCGGTGGCCCGCGACCTCGCCGACGAGGGCCGGGTGTGCCTGGTCGCCGAGGTGGCGGACCGGTTCGGCGACTACGGCCTGACGGGCGTGCTGGAGTACTCCCTCACCCCCGCCGCGCTGCACGTGTGGTCCTGGATGCTGAGCTGCCGCGTGCTGCACCGCGAGGTCGAGCACCGGCTGCTGCGGCAGCTGGCGGACCGGGCGGCGGCCGGCGGGGTGGACGCGCTGGTGTTCGAGGTCAGGCGGACGGACCGCAACATCCCCGCCCGGTCCTTCCTGACCCGCGCGGGCGCCGAGTGGATCGAGCAGGGCGACGACGGCGGCAGGATGCGGCTGACCGTCGAGGCCGCCGCGTCGCCGCCGCCCTCCGCGCCCCCCGACGACACCCGCGAGGCCCGCGAGCCGGAGGCCGGAGCGCCCGCCGGCTCGGCCGCTCCGCCGCCGGCCAACGCGTTCCTGGCGCGGCTGGCCGAGGAGTCCGCCGACGCGCGCGCCCTCTACGAGTCGCTGTTCCCCCGCCGGGAGGACGACGGCCGTCCGCGCACCCTCGGCCTGTGGTCGGCGATGCTCAAACAGGCCTGGGAGGAGGCGCTGGGCGTCGAGGACGTGTGGCACGAGGACGACCTGTTCGGCGTCTGGGGCGCGACGTCGGTCGACGTGCTGAAGGTGTGCGCGCGGATCCGGCAGCGGTGCGGGGTCGTCCTCACGCTGGGCGAGATGCTGGCGCTGCCCACCGTGGCCCGGCAGGCGGAGAACCTCATGCACAGGGCCCCGGCGCGCATCCCGGTCATCACCCGGCTGCGCGGCGGCCGCGGCGTCCCGCTGGTGTTCCTGCCTCCGGCCGGCGGACTGGGCTACGGGTATCTGGAGCTCATCCGCGCCCTCGGCGACGAGCAGACCGTGCTGATCGCGCAGGCGCCCGAGCTGACCGGCGACGAGACGCTCCTGGACCTGGACGCGCTGGTACGGGTGTACCGCGCGGAGATCCTTCGGCTGGCCGGCGGTGACCCGGTCGTGCTCGCCGGATGGTCGTTCGGGGCGCTCCTGGCGTACGAGACGGCCGTCGCCGTCGAGGCCGGGGGCGGTGCGTTGGCGGGCCTCGTGCTGTTCGACCCGCCGGGGCGGGAGCCGCCGGCCCCTGAGCCGGGCCGGGCGGAGCCGGGCGGGGCGGACCCGGGCGGGGCGCGGCCGGAACCGGCCCCCGGCGCTGCGCTGGGCCGCTTCTTCGACCTGCTCGACCCGCGGCGCACGGACGCCGCGGCGCTGGTGGCGCTGGACCGCGAAATCTTCCCCGGGGCCGAGCCGCTGGACGCCGCGGCCGGCCGCGAGGCCGTGTGGCGGGAACTGCTCGCCCGTCTGCTCGCCGACGCCGACGAGCACCAGCGCAACCGGCTGCTGATCCCGGAGCTGGCGCCGCTGGACGTGCTGCGCGGCGCATGCGTGTGGAAGAAGAACCAGGAACTCGCCCGCGCGTACCGGCCGACGCCGGGCGGCCACCGCAGCCGCACCTACGTCTTCGCCGTGGCCGACGACGGCGGCGGCGACGGCGGCGACCACGTGCTCGCCGGCGTCCTCGGCGAGCGCACCGAGACCCGGTCCTACCCGATCCGCCCGGTGGCCGGGCTGCGGGCCCATTCCGCCATGATGGAGAAGGAGAACGTCGCCTTGTTCGCCCCCGACGTGTCCCGCCTGATGACCGAGCTGCGCAGCCGGCACTCCCGTCCGGAACGGTGAGCGCCGCCAGCGCGGCCCGGACCCGCGCGCCGGGCCGGGTGCCGACATGACGCCGCGGACCGCACGACTGGCCGTCGACGGCGGCGAGCCGGTGCGCACGCGGCCGTTCCCGCCCAGGCGGGTGTTCGGCCCGGAGGAACGGGCGGCCGTGGACGCCTTCTTCGCGCGGACCATCGAGACCGGCGACGACTTCCGGTACGGCGGCGACGAGCAGCGCGCCTACGAGGCGGAGTTCGCGCGCTACCACGGGGGCGGTCACGCCCTGCTGGTGAGCTCGGGGACCGCGGCGCTGTACGTGGCGCTGGGCGCGCTGGAGCCGCGGCGCCCCGGCGAGGTGGTGGTCCCGGCCGTCACCGACGCCGGCGGCGTCATGCCGGTGCCGCTGCTGGGGCTGGTCCCGGTCGTGGCCGACACGGCGCCCGGATCGTTCAACGTCGGCGCGCCGCAGATCGAGCGCTGCCTCTCGGAGTGGACCCGGGCGATCGTGGTGGCCCACATCGGCGGCGAGCCGGTGGCCATGGAACCGGTGCTGGCTCTGGCGCGCCGCCACGGACTGCCGGTCGTCGAGGACTGCTCCCAGGCGCACGGGGCCGAGTACCGGGGCCGTCCGGTCGGCACCTTCGGCGACGTCGCCGTGTACTCCACCATGACGAACAAGCACCACAGCACGGGCGGGCAGGGCGGCGTCGTCCACACCCGCGACCCGGCGCTGTACGAGCGGATCCGCCGCTTCTCCGACCGCGGGAAGGCGGCGGGCGCGGACGCGGTCCGCAACGTCCAGGCGGCCCTGAACTTCAACGGCAACGATCTCGCCGCGGTCATCGGCCGCGTGCAGCTCGCCAAGCTCCCGGGCGTCCTGGCCGCCAGACGCGACCTCGTGACGCGGCTGCGCGCGGGCCTGCACGGCCTGGAGGCCACCGGTGTCCCCCGCGTGGCGGCCGACTGCAGCCCCGCCTACTGGTTCGTCCGCATCAGGCTCGACCTCGCCCGCCTGGGGGTGAGCATGACCGAATACCTGCGGGCCCTGCGGGCCGAAGGGATCCCCTGCGGCGTGTGGGCCGACATCCCGGCCGCGGAACCGTGGTACGAGCGCCAGGTCCGCGCCGCCGAGCCCGGGGCGTGGCCGCTGGGCGCGGCGGACCGTCCGCGCCGCCCGGCGGGCCGGGCCTCCTGGCCGAACGCCGAAGCGGCGGCGGGCCGGCACGTCACGCTGTTCGTGCACGAGCGGTGGACCTCCCGCGAGATCGACGACGCCTGCGCCGCCCTGACCAAGCTGGAGCGCGCCTACCTGGCCCGGACGGCGAGCTCGAAAGGAGCGCGACGGTGACCATCGACGAACGCGACTGGAACGCGCTGACCGCGGGCGAGCGCATCCGGAACCTGGAACTCGAAGGCTACGCCGTGCTGCCGGGGCACCTCGACGGCTCCCTGCTGAGCCGTCTGCGGGAGGCCGCCGAGCGCATCCCGCTGCGCCGGTCGAACTACACCGACACCCACTGGTACGCCCACGACCTGCAGTGGCGGGCCGACCCCGCCGTCCTGGAGATGGCGGCGTCCGCCCGGACCCTGGACTTCTTGGACGAGCTGTTCGCCGACGACGTGGTCTGCCTCGGCGTGAGCTTCTCCCGGTCGGAGCCGGGCTATCCCGGCATGGCGCTACATACCGACAGCCATCCCTACGGGTCGAACCTGCACGGCGCCCGCGGTACCTCGCCCGTGCTGGTGCGGGTGCTGTGCTACCTCGACGACCTCACGCCCGACCGGTCGCCGATGCGGGTGGTGCCGTACTCGCACCTGAGCATGCACCGGGACGCCATGCCCTACCGGCGGTACCGGGAGCATCCGGAGGAGACGACCGTCACTTGCCGGGCGGGCGACGCCATCGTCATCAACCACCGGGTGTTCCACGGTGTGGGCCCCAACCGCACCGGCACGGCCCGGCGGGCGTTCGCCGCGTCCTACCGGCCGGCGTGGGCGCGGCCCGCGCAGCCCCTTCCCGAACACTCGCGCGAGCAGCTCGAACGGGTCGGGCCGGCCGTGCGCGGGCTGTTCGAGGACCCGAACCGCGGCCTCACCGACACCTACATCGTCAACTGGTCCGACGACCTGCCCGCGGCGGGCCCCGGACTCGGACCGGCGCGCTGGCTGGGTCCGCGCATGCGGCAGCCCTCGCCCGGGGACAGCCGACCGGACCCCCGCCGGCACCCGCCCACCGAGGGGAGACGCAGATGAACCCGTTGCCCAGCGAACACCTGCTGGAGGTCCCCGCGTCCCAGGCCCGGTCGCTCGCCGCCGCCGCGCCGGGCCTGGACGTGGCCGAGTCCGTGCTCCGCGACCGCGAGCACCAGCGGCGGACGGTCGCGCGGATGAGCGAGCTGGCCGGGGCCGCCTTCGACGACCTGGTCGCGGAGACGCACCGGCGCATCCGGCACTCGGGCTTCCTGCTCCTGCGCGGGCTGTCGCCCGAGCGCGGCCGGGAGCTGCTGATCTCCATCAGCTCCACGTTCGGCGAACTCGTCGAGCCCTACCGGCAGCCGTGGTCCAAGGTCGTGCGGCACATCCAGCCGCGGACCGACCGCGTCGTCGACGGCCACGTGCTCAACGAGCACCTGCACACCGACGGGACCGACTGGAACGGGCCCAACGACTACACGTGCCTGTTCTGCGTGCGGCCCGACCAGAACGGCGAGGGTCGCTCGCACCTGCTCACGCTGAAGGCGCTGCTCGACACCCCGGCGGGGCGGCTGCGGCGGCTCACCGAGCAGATCACCGGCCTGCGGCTGCCCTGGCGCATCGCCGACGAGCTCGGCGGCGGCGTGCACTGGGCGCCCGCGATCACCGAGGGCGGACAGGAGATCCGCTGGCTGCGGTACTCCGTCTCCGAGGCCGTCGCCGAAGGGGCCGAGCTGGACCCCGCGACGGAGAAGCTGCTGGCCGAGTTCGAGGCCGACCTCGAGGAGTGCCCCGCCGTGGTGGACACCGTGCTGGAGCCGGGCGACCTGCTCATCATCGACAACAAGCACTGCCTGCACGCGCGGACCGCGATCAGCGACCTGGCGACGTCGGACCGCGAGCTGCTGCGGACCAAGGTGACCGCGGACGGGAGCCCCCGTCCGACGGACGGCTCATGATCCCGTCCGCGCCGGGCGCCGGCCCCGCCGGCGAGCCGCTTCCCGCCGCCGTCCGGACGGCCCTGTCCGAGCCGACCGCGGCGCGGGTGGCCGACCTGTGGCGGGAACTGGGCTTGGACGACGCGACCCTGCACGACGAGGACGCGCAGCGCGGGCTGCGCGACGCCCTCGCGGACCGGGCGGGCGAGGAGTGGCGGCGGGCGTGCGCACGGGTGCGGCGGCTGCTCGACACGCCGCCGCACGTCGCCCTGGTCCGCGCGGCCGGGCCGCCGTCACCGCCGGTCCTCGCCGCGCTGTCGGTATGCCTCGGCCGACTGGAGGACCCCTACCGCCGGTCGTGGTCGCGCGTCATGCAGGAGATCGTCGTGGACCCCGGCTCCGACGACGCCCTCGCCTGGCACGTCGACAGCCCCGGCTGGCCGCGGACCAACGACCTGACCTGTCTGCTGTGCGTGACACCGGCCGCCGCCGGCGGGCGGACCGAGATCCTGCCGTGGACGGCGATCGCCCGGGAACTGCGGTCGGCCGCGGAACTGCGCGCGGAGCTGGCCGCCCGGAAGATCCCCTGGGTGCTCGACGAGGCGCTCGGGTCGCGGGTCGTGCACCAGCCCGTCATCGGTCCCGAGGGCCTGCGCTTCATGCGCGGCTCGCTGGAGCGCGCCGCGGCCGCCCATCCCCGGGACGCGCCCTGGATCACGTCGCTGTGCCGCCGGTTCGCGGAGGTCGCCGAACGCGCCCGGCCGTACCTGTCGCACCGTCTCGAAGAGGGGGAGATCCTGGTGTTCGACAACCACCGCTGCCTGCACCGCCGCGGGCCGGTGCACACCGCGGAGGGCGCAGGCGAGGGGGCCGGCGAAAGCGCGGACCGGCTGCTGATCCGCACCCGCATCGGCCGCCCGGCCTGGCGGCGGAGCGTCGCCGCCCCGTTCGCGGACGACTCGGGCGGGCGCAGGCACCGGTCCGACGCCGCGTACTCGCCGGAGGGCCGCAAGGAGTGATGTCCTCGCCGGCCGACGCCCACCACGTCGTCGTGTCCCGCAGCGTCCACCCGTGGTTCCGGTACTTCTGCACCGCCCCGCCGCAGAACGTGCACTGCGTCAGCGACCGCGCGGACGACCGGGACCGCCTGGAGGCGCGGCTGCTGCGGTCCGGCGCGCGGACGGTGGTCTTCCACTCCAGCCATGTCTCCCTGCCGCGGGACATCGACATCGCGGCGGCGCTCCGCCGGCGGGGCATCCGGGTCGTCGCCCAGAACCCCGAATGCGCCGCGCTCGGGCTGGACAAGGTCGCGATGCGCAAGTTCCTGCGCGAGCTGTCGGTTCCCGTGCCGCCGGGGCCGCCGGCGCGGCCGGGCGCCGCCCCCGCCGGACGATGGGTGATCAAGCGGCGGTACGGGACCGAGGGCGACGGGATGCGGCTCGTGGACGGCCCCGGCCCGGTCGAGCCGGGCGCCGACGAGTACGCCGAACGCTTCGTCGACGGCCGGGAGTACTCGGTGCTCGCCTGCGCCGACGGCACCCGCGTGGCGACCCTGCCCATCGTCGACAAGGGCCGCTCGCGCACCGACCTGCTGCCGCCGTTCCGGCGGCCGCGCGTCTGCCCCGCCCCGGACCTCGATCCCCGCCTCCGGGCCAGGATGCTGGAGATCACCGAGGCCATCGTCGCGGCGTCCGCCTGCACGGGCTGGATCGAGGTGGAGTTCGTGGTCGGCGACGCCGCCGAACCGCTCGTCCTGGAGATCAACCCCCGGCTGGCCGGCACGGTGCGCGTCGGCGCGATGGCCGCCGGCGTCCGCGTCTTCGACCTGCCGGTGGATCCCGACGCCCGCGGCCGCCTGGCGGCCCGGTCGCTGGCGGTGGAGGTGCCCTGGACCGGTCCCCCGGTGCTCGAACCGCAGCGGTGCACCTTCGCCACCAGCCGCCTGACGGTGAGCGGCGCGGACCTGCGGGAGATCTCCGAACGGCTCGCCGCCCTCGGCCTCGTCCTCGGCGCCGGGCCCGACGGGCTTCCGGAGATCACCCGCGCGTGACCGGCCGCGTCACCCCTGCTGGGCGATGAACGCCGCCAGTTCCGCCCGCTGCGCGTCGCTCATCCAGGTGCCGTACGCGGGTTCGATGTGCCCCTCGCGGCAGGAGCTCAGGAACACCGAGACCCGGTCGCGGATCTTGTACAGGGCGTCGTGCCACTGCATGGCGGCGCTCGGCTTGACCCCGGGACGGAACGTCTCCTTCCGGACCTGCCACAGCGCCGTCAGCTCCTCGATGACCTCCGGATGCCGCCACCAGCACGGCAGGATCGCCAGCGGCAGCTTGTAGTGGTGCACCGTGCTCTCGACGAACGTCGCCAGCTCGTGCAGCGTCCGGCTGCGTTCCGGGCCGGTCAGGGTGGTCCAGTCGATGGGGCCGGGCGGGGGCGGCGGCGCCTCCGCGGGCGGGGCCGGCTCGGGGGCGAGCCGGTCGTCCAGCAGCTCGATGAGCCTCTCCAGCAGCTGCTGCTGCCTGCGCAGCAGGTCCGCCAGCTCCTGGACGTCGGCCGAGCTCAGCGCCCGGGGCTCCTCCACCGTCATGCCGTACCTCCGTCGACGCGCACCTGCTGCTCCCCCTGGTCGGCGCCGGGCGCCTGCTGTGCGGCCCCGTTGGGTCCCTGAGGCTTGGCCGTCAGGTCCCCGTTGCCGATGCCGTTGGCTCCGCCGGCCGCTCCGTCACCGGCGGGAGCCGCGGCAGGGGCGGTGGGGGTGGACCCGCCGAGGCCCCGGGGGGTCTTGCCGATCTCCGTGATCATTTTCTCGGTCTCCGCCTTGCCCTTGGCGATCTCGTCGCCGTCCTCGCGCTTCCACCACGGGGTGAGCTGCACCTCCACCGGGCGGGCGGAGCGGGCGACGACGACCGCGCTGCCGAACTTCAGCGTCCGGATCTCGTCCGGGGACAGCACGTCCTTGCCGCGGACCTTGCCCATCAGCCGCGAGACGTCCTCGAGGTCCTCCACGTTGCCCGCGCCGCCCATGATGACCCGGACGGCGGCGTTGTCCCACATGATCATCGCTTCGTGGTCCCCCCACCGCGCCCGGGCCTGGGACAGCGACTGCAGGTAGACGTGCAGGGCGATCGAGAAACCGCCCGAGTCGCCCATGTACGCCGGAAGGCTCGGCATGGGCGAGATGTGGGCGGCCTCGTTCAGCTCGACGGTGAGCGGCGGGTCCAGCCGGCTCGACGGCATCTTCGTCGCCTCTTTGCGGGCCGAGTCGAACAGGTCCTCCATCATGGCCGTGACCACCGGGGCGATACCGCCGGTCTTCTGCTCCTTGCCCAGGATGTAGAGGGTGTTGCGGCCGGACAGGAACCGCTTCATGTCGAAGGTCTCCTCCGGCGGGGGAGAACACGCGTCCAGCACCCGGGGGTCGGAGAAGCAGGCGAGGATCTGGATCAGACCCGGCCAGATCCGGCCCCCCATGCTGGTGTTCGCCACCATCAGGGACTCGTACTGGCCCGCCCACCCCATCGGCGCGGTGCCCTCGGCCTCCCCCTTGCGCAGCAGCTGCAGGGGCTCGGTGTTGTTCGGCTGGAAGGCCCAGCGCATGACGTCGCGCATCGTGCGCCCGCCGATCGCCGCGGCGTGCAGGTAGCAGCGCAGGATCGAGGTCTGCGCGGCGACCAGGAAGGCCGCGTCACCGGTCACCTCGAAACCGCTGGCGTCCACGAACGTGCCGGCCCGCAGCGCCGCCACGTTCGGGTCCTCGCACCCCTTGATCGGCGACCAGCGCAGCTGCTGGGGCCAGCGGGTCAGCCCGTTGGGGTCGAAGACGTGCACCTCGCCCATCTTCGCGCGCATGGCGTAGGTGTTGGTGAAGGCGTCCGCCCGGGTGGAGGTGACGATGCAGGCGCCCGGCGCGTCGATGGTGTAGGGGGCGCAGAAGTGCACGTCCTTTCCCTGGCGCGGAGGGGCCAGGATGATGAACACGTCCTCCACGGAGGAGTAGAGCTTCTGCCGGGACCTGATGTCGCGGCCGAGGTAGAACCCGACGTCGGTCGGCTTGACCCCGCTCTTGCCCTTGGTGGACGGCCGCACCGACCCGGCCTTCTTCAGGACGGCCTTCTCGCTGAGCATCTTGCGGATCTCGTTGCCCGAGGCGAACCCGAGGCGCAGCCGCCGGAACTCGCGCCGCCGCCGCCAGTTCAGCGCGAACCGCACGAGCCAGAACGCGGCCCAGCCCGTCAGCGCCAGGAAGACCAGCAGGATCGCGCACAGCAGCCAGAGCGGCCCCAGGTCCGGCGCCGCGGCGGCCGGCCAGGCGGCCGCGGGATCCAGCGGATCGCGCAGGAACCGGTAGGCGACCCCGAAGCAGTCCTTGGGACCGGAGTCGGGCCAGCCGTTGCCGCTGAGCAGGCCCGAGAGCTGCCCGGCCAGCCAGATCATGAAGCAGCCGAACGCCGCCACCGCCACGATCGTGTTGGCGACGGTGACGAGGAACGCGTATGCGGCGTCGTCGACCTCGTCGGATCTCGGCCTGTCACGGCCCATGGCATTGCCTCCGTCTCATTCCGCGTGCTCGGTCCTGGTCGGACGGCCTGGTCGGACGGGCCCGGTCAGGCGGTGCTCACCCGGGCCACGCGCCACGGATCGCGCGGGGAGGCGCGCGTGAGGGTGACGAACGCGATGGCCCGAACGGTGCGGCCCTTCCACTCGTCGCGGCCGGTCGGGGTCACGGTGACCTGCCACTGGCGATACGCCATGGTGGGCGTGTCCGGGTCGAGATCCCCCTCCGGCTGCCGCAGCTCCAGACGGACCTCGGCGTAGGCGCGGTGGTCCCGCCACTGCTGCGGCAGCGGGCCGACGGCCTGCTCGGCGGCGACGCGGGCGGCGTAATCGGGGGTCAGGTAGGGGCAGGCGCGCAGGTAAGCGTCGCGCTGGCCGCGGTCGATCGCGGAGTCCACGGTCCACATCACGGTCACGGCGGCCCGGGCGACCGCGGTGGCGTCACGCTGGTCGACGTCCTTCGGATCCGGCAGCCCGCCCTCGGGGGTCTTGGCCGACGCCGTGGGCCGGCAGGCCGTCGGCGTGGGCGACGGGGCGGCCGTCGTCGCGGCCGTCACGGGACGGCGGGGCTCCTGCCCCCCGCACGCGGTCGCGGCCACGGCCAGCGCCGCCGCCAGGGCGGTCAGGGGGCCCGGCCGCCGGGGAAGGGTCATGGCTTGCGCTCTCTCCTCGGTGGGTCAGGGGTTGACCGAGATGTGGACGTGGTCGAAGTGGTTCTGGGTGATGCTTCCGCGGTCCTCCATCAGCCGCCAGCCCTCGTCCGCGCGGGACGGGTTCCAGATGCGCTGCCGGTAGATGATGTAGTAGATGCCGAGGTTCTTGGCGTTGGCCTGCGCCCAGGCGGCGATCTCGCTGCCGAGCTGGGCCTCCGCCGCCGTCGGCGCACCACTGCTGATCATGAAGTCGCAGGCCCGGCCCAGCGGGTGCTCGCCGCCGCCGGTGATGCCGCCCTCGCGGCGGTAGCAGCCGATGCCGCGCGGCACCTTGAACAGGGCCTTGATCTGGTCGCGGACGCAGCGCATCCGGTTGGTGATGTTCTCGGCGCCCATGGCCGCCCCCGCGGGGCACTTCGTGCCGGGGGGATAGCTCCCCGTGGCCTGCGGTCCCGGCTCGCACTCGGCCGCCGACCCGTTGTCGCCGCCGACCTCGAAGTTCCCCTTGGCGTACTTGTCGGCCCACTCCAGGACGTCGTCGACGTACCAGTCGGCGTGGTTGTAGGCGAAGATCGCCTTGCGCATGTCCTCCGGTGCGCCGCTGGCCTTGAGGTAGTTGGCGGCGCCGGGGATGGCGTCCTCGGGGTCGTAGCGGTCCTTGCGGCCGTCGCCGTTGCCGTCGACCCCGTAGGCGTTCCACGTGGACTGCAGGAACTGCATGGGACCGCCGGCGCCGGCGGAGTTCTCACCGCTTTTGACACCGGGCAGGTTGGACCGGCCGTGGTCGGTCTCCACCTTACCGATGCCCGCCAGAACATTCCACGGAATGCCATACTTCTGTCCGGCCTGCTGATAGAGCCGCAAATAGTTGCGGGGGATGGAGTTCGCCTCCTCGGACGCCTCGGGTTGATTGGCGGTTCCACCTGACGGGCACGCGTTGGCGGCACCGCCGCCGAACAACAAGGTGACCATCAGTACAAAGGTGATGACGAATGCGAGTCCGCCCCCGATCAACACGGTGACCGGTGTAAAGGCGCCGTCATCGGTAAAGCGGAGCGCACAGCGGGAACGCAGGAAGGCGGCGACACGACCGGCATGACGGCTCATGGCAGGCCTCCAGGGGGCGGCCCGGCGGCGCCGGGCGGGCGAGGGGCGGCCCGACCGCGGCGCCTCGGCGCGCCGCACCGCCGCGCACGGCGCCGTGCGCCGCGCACCGCGGCCGCGACGGTCGCGCACGCTTCGAAACGCCCGTCGCTACGGGCGTTCCGGTGGGTGTAAAGGGTCACGGCTCGCATCGACACGTACGACGCAGCCGGGCGCGGTGGCGTTTCACGGCTTCCGGGACGGGCTGCGCGCCGGCGGGCGCCCCGGACGCCGGGGAGGTGCCGCGGGCAGGGCGCGGCCCCGCGGGCCGTCCCGGGGCGCGGCGCCGCGGCCCGCGGCCGCGGCGCCCGCCGGGACGAATGACATCGGTGCTGGTCAGCCACCCGCATGGGGGGTCGGCGAATCTTGTAGTCACGAATAAGAATCGCCCCTCACCTGTGGTGGCCAAGGGAGGTGGCGCCCCTTGGCCGACCGCCGATTGGCTTGCCCTGACCTCCTTCGACAGGTCAACCGTAATGTAACGGTTCAAAAAGCCCGCGATCATGGCGCGCCGATGCTATAGCATGCCGACCTGCCCTGGAGATGCTTTTTGAACCAGGGGACATCCTCGGTGCGTCGAAGGGACTATGACCATGAATGGTGTCCCCTTGGACGGTTCCGGGCCGCGTTACCTCGTACCAGGGGCGACCACCTACATGACGGGCAGTCCGCCGAGCGACCAGCCCAAGGTGCGGCCGCATGTCGTGCTCCAGCCTCGCCAGGCACCGCCGCCCACCAGCCAGCTGGGGCTCTTCCGGTACAGCGGCCCCGGCCCGGCGTGGTGGTTCACCAGCTGCCACGGCGGCGCGGGGACGTCAACGGTGGCTGGCATCGTCCGAGGCGGGATGGCCTCTGGCCAGTACTGGCCAGTGCCCGACCCGCCCGCGTACGCCAACGTCGTGCTGGTGGCGCGCGGCCACGCGGGCGGTCTGCGCGCCGCTCAGGCCGCCGCGCGGCAGTGGGCTGGCGGCGGACTCCCGACCGTGCGCGTGGTCGGCTTGGCGGTGGTCGCCGACGCACCCGGCCGACGGCCGAAACCGCTGCGGGAGTTGCTGCATCTCATCTCGGGAGCGTTCCCACGGGTGTGGGAGCTGCCCTGGGTCGAAGCGCTGCGGCTGGGAGAGCCCCCCGACCAGATCCAACTGCCGCCGGCGTTCTCCGAGCTCGCCGCCGATCTCCAACGCATCGTCACTGGAGGAACGCATGTTTAGCACGCTGTTCACCGCCGCGGTAGACGTGCTCCACGCCGTGGCCGCCGACGTTCCCAACCCCGGGCAGGGCGAGGCCCCGCCCGGCGCCGACCAGCTGCTGAAGATCCTGCGGTGGGTGGCCTGGGTCGTTTTCGGCCTGTGCGTCGCGGGCGTGCTGATCGCGGCGGGCCGGATGGCGGTCATGCACCGCCACGGTGAGGGCGGCGCGCACGCGTCGGGGCTGGCCTGGGTGGCCGCCGCCTGCATCCTGGCCGGTTCGGCGTCCGCGCTCGTGGGTGCCCTGGTCGGATGACCGAGCGACGCTCGACGACCGATGACGGGCTGGAGGACTCCAGCCCGTTCCGGCGTCCCGCCTTCCTCATGTCGGCCGGGTTCCTGGCGGTCGTGGCGGTGCTGGGCGCGGTGACCTTCATCCGCAGTCCCGCACCGCGCTCCGAGCAGTCGACCGCCCCCCAGGCCAGTGCGACTCCCGCGAACGGCGCGACGCAGGCTCCCGCGAACGGCTGCCGTCCGGGTGACACCTCACAGCAGATCCCGACGGGACCGCCGACCGGGATCACCTGGCAGGTGTACAAGACGATGGCGTTGCCGTACTCGTCGACAGCGGGCCCTCTCAACGTCAGTGCCGACGGTGAGGTGGCCCGCTGCTTCGCGCATACCCCGGTGGGGGCGCTGATCGCCGCCGTCCACCTCAGTTCCCGCTACGTCTTCTCCCGCCAGTGGCGTGTCATCGCCGACGAGCAGGTGGTCCCCGGTCCCGGCAGGGACGCCTACCTCAAGCTGCGCGGCAACCGCGGCGTCGACGCCGTGACGCCCGGCAGTCTGGGGCAGATCGCCGGGTTCCAGTTCGTCACCTACGACCCGCAGACCGCGGTCGTCCAGCTCGTCATGCGCTTTTCCAACGGCCAGATGTCGGTGAGCGCGGTCACCGTGAAATGGCAGGCCGGCGACTGGAAGCTCGAGCTCAAGCCGAACGGGTCGCCGTCGAACTCGCAGCAGCTCGTCTCGTCACTGGCCGGCTTCACTCCCTGGGGAGGTGTCTGACATTTCGGTCGTCGCAACACAGGCCGCCGCCGATGTGGGCTGCGGCATCGTGCCCGTCCTCCCCTGGTGCCTGGACGACACGGCCAAGGCGGTCGGCGGGGCGCTCGCCGGATCCATCGTCGACATGGTCGCCGAGTCCTTCGCCGACGCCGCGATCGAGATCCTCAAGGTGCTGCTGACGTGGTGGGTCAAGGTTCCCAACCCCACCCTCAGCGAGAACCCCGACGACCCCGTCTACTTCATGCGCGAGCGGACCGGGTGGCTGGTCACCTGGGTCGCCGTGCTGGGGCTGCTGTTCGCCGCGGGCAAGACCGCCTGGCAGCGCCGCGGCGAGCCGTTCCGCGAGGCGTTCTCCGGGCTGCTCACCATGGTCGTCGCCGTCTTCACGGTGACGGCGGCGGTGCGGCTGGCGATCGAGGCGGGCCACTCCTACTCGGTGTGGATCCTGGACGCCTCCACCGAAGGCGACGTCCAGGGCAACCTCGGCAAGATCAGCGCGCTGTTCGGAGGGGCGCTGCTGCCGGTGATGCCGGCGGTGATCCTCATCGTGGCCCTGCTGGCGATCCTGTCGTCGGTGATCCAGCTCGCCATGATGGTGGTGCGCAGCGCGATGCTGGTGCTGCTGGCCGGGGCGCTTCCGCTGGCGGGCGCGGCCAGCATCACCCCGCAGGGCCGCGCCTGGTTCCGCAAGCTGATCGCGTGGCTGGTGGCGTACCTGCTGTACGAGCCGGTGGTGGCCACCATCTACGCCGTCGCCTTCCGGGCGATGCACGGCGACTCGATGGCCCAGCTCCAGGGCATCATCCTGATCATCATGGCGGTGCTGGCACTGCCCGCGCTGATGCGGTTCATCGTGCCGATGGTGTCGTCCACCAGCGGTGACGTCGCCGAGCGGACGGCCAGCGCGGCCGCCGACTACCTGCCGCTGGGCGCCCGGATGGTGAACAACCTCCGGGGCGGCGGAGGCAACAACTCCTCGGGCGGCGGAGGCGGAGGCGGCGGTCCCTCCGGCGCCGGCCCGACCGGTGGCGGCCCGACCGGTGGCGGCTCGACCGGTGGCGGCTCGGGAGGCGGTCCCTCCGGCGGAGGATCGGCGCGGCCGAAGGGTCCGTCCGGTTCGGGCGGAGGCGGCGACGACGACAACGCGCCGCCGTCCGGCGGTCCCGGTGGCGGCGGCTCCGGCGCAGGCTCCGGCGGAGGCAGCGGTTCCGGTGGCGGCGGACCGGCGGGCGGTGCCGCAGGTGGCGCCGGCGCGGCCGGTGGTGCCGGCGGCGGTGCGGCCGGTGGTGGACC